>CAYZWM010000042.1:0-11590 GCA_964482155.1 uncultured Chitinophagaceae bacterium
CTTTTCGGTAACCTCCTTTAACGCAAAATCGATCATTCATTTTGACCTGACCAACCCGACCATTTTTGAGAGAAATAATATAAACGGATTCGCCAAACGGAGAACACCGTTGCAACAAAACCAATGCATCATCTATAAGCAGTACTTTTTGGATGGACGCCCATCGTAGTTTTGACGGACCTGGTGTAACCACACCGTCGGTAATAAAACACCAATAATACGAACTATCGGTTTGCACAATTAAACCGTGATCGGTTGCATAAATCGAATAGTTGACATTACTAGCAAGGAGTTTAGGTAAGATTGCCGTGTCCTTTTTGTCCCAAATTTGATCGTGATTGTGCCCAAAGTACTGTAGGAAATGGTAATCTGTTTTAAGTCGATTCCCATCCTCGTAATAGGCACATGAATACCAATCGAATTGGGATAGGCTGTCATTTTCAATGAGCAGATTATAGGATTTTGGTAAGTCGGGTAATTTATCCAAATAGTTTGGTGTCACGCGAATTGTGTAATCAAAGTTCTGTCTAGTCGAGTCTCTAAATTTGTTGTGTTTTGCGGTCATCAACCATTTTAATGTTGGATCAGGTTGGCTTCTAAAATTGTCAAAATACAACAGTCTTTTTAGCGTGTCCAACAGAGGTTGGTAGGCTTCTAGTTTTACAACTGGAGGAATTTTAGTAATACCGAAAAACGTAGCTTTATTATGGTCTCTGCAAAACGACAAAACTTCCTTGGTTCTGGAATCATAAAATATCGCCTCGTGTGGGAATCGATATTCGTAGTAAATTGTGAGTGTGTCGAGCTTTGAATCGCTATTGAAATCATACACTATTTTCTTCCAACCATAGGTCGAAGTGTCCTCCAATACCAAGTGTTTTTTATGCAGGTTGCACCCCGATAAAGCGACTAAAATGATAAGAGCGATATAGTTGATTTGTTTTTTCACAGATTAGACGTTGAATTCGAGCGTTTATCCACTTCGTGATCAAGCAGTATTTGTTTTAGCTCTTTTTGGTATTGTGGATTGTCCGTCATCCCATTATGTCCTTGATTCTCTAGAGTGACAAATACACCTGTGTTCCTAATCCGGCTTTCAAGCCTTACCGAACAGTCGTAAGGAATAACGGTATCGTCTGTGCCATGAAAAATAGCCACGGGCATGGAGCAATTCGGTAAATATGCGTAGGTTTCAAAGGTATACTTGAGTAGAAAGGTAGGGATAATCGGATACTTTTTTCTCATCATATCTGTCAAACTGTAATAGGGCGCCTGTAAAATTAGCAATTTGGGGGTATTGTTTGATGCAAGTCTACTGGCCAAACCAGACCCCAATGAATAACCCAAAACGATAACCCGATCTTGCTGATAGTCTTGTAACATTAAATTGTATGCCGTCTGTATGTCTTCATGTATCTGATGTTCACTGCGAATTGAACCTTCACTTTTTCCAAACCCCCGGTAGTCCAACATAAACACATCATACTGTAAGTCGGTATACGTTTTGGCTACCTTACCCCAGGTTTCGAGACAACCGGCATTTCCATGAAGGTAAAAAATAAGGCCTTTAGACTCATTGGCTTTAAAAATCAAACCACTGAGCATGGTTCCATCAGCGGTTATTATGTTTTTCTCCTCAAAGGGTTGAGCAAAGCTAAAGGTATGTTCCTGGTCTAATTTTTGAGGAAAGAAAATCATCTTTTCCTGAAAGAAATATAGAAGAACACACACCACCAGATAGATCGATATAAGGACTTTAGTAAGGGTAAAAATGGTCTTTTTCACTCGTTTAAATTACGTTGTTCAATGTTTCTGGATTTCATTCTAGGCAAAGACATGTTTATAGTAGAATAAGTTTGATTTTCTTTTGATCAACATCAAAATTATCCCAATCAATGAGCCCCTGATCTGGTATGCAACTCAATAAGTTACCACCCATAGAATATTGGTTTAGCGATGTTTGGCCAAAACATAGGGTTGCATGGTACTGCGTTTGGCCATCCTCACCAAGCCAAACGGTTGTTTCTAAGGATCGGGTCTTGTTGACCTGCTCAAAACTCAAATTCGTTTTATTGACTTGGTCGTTGACATAGGGCGCATGCAAAACCCCATCACACCAAACCCTTTTGTATTCCAAGTGATTAGAAAATTCCTGGGTAATGGCGCGCTCTAAATGTTGGCAAAATTCCACCGTAAAGGAAGGGTTATGTGACCTGGCCTCCGTCACCGAATTCGATGATTATTGGTCAGGTGAATAATCGTATCTTTAAACATGCCGTTACCTATAAATAAGTCTAATGAGTCTTTTGTCCACCGAGTGGAAACGTAGGTGAGCTTTTTGGATTTTAATAAAATGTCGTTTTCCTGAATATAATGGAGATCATTCTTGGATAACGCTTTAACAATCACGTCATTTTGTTTGTTTTTTGAAATGAAAACGACGTCCCACCATTGATACTCTTCATTGTCTTTTGTGCTTATGATATGGCCTAGCTTGACTTTGCGAATAAGAGTATAATCATCGAGCCATGTTGATTCGGTTCTTTTTACGACATATCGAATGCTGGCATCTGTCATTTTTATAATCCGTCCATATACCAATTTGTCGTAATCCGTATAGTACAGCGTAGATCCTTTAATTTGATAGGACTGTTGACTATTTAGGGATAAAAGGTCGAGGTCTAATGTATCATGTTTCGTTGTAGAATATTTAGTTTTATTTATGGATATTGTATCTCCGTCCATTGCCCATACACCCCTATATTTCTTTGGTATCGTGTTTTCGTTTTTTACATCAACGGGTTGTGGATGTTGAAATAGGATGTGTTCACAGGAAGTTAAGCCGACTAAGATTACGATAATGTAGACAATGTATTTAAGTGACATATTAATTCATTAAGCAATTCTATTTTCTAATAACGGTAGACTCATCCTCTTTCGTCTAGCATATCGATGGATTACGAATGCAATACTATACGAGAGGCCACCAGATCAATTTTGATGAAGCTTATCGCTTTAGGTTTTACTATGGCCGATCAATTGATCTGTTCCACGAAATATTCACAAAACACTGGTGTGTTGCGTGTCTCATTACTCGAATGTAATCAACGCAAATAGAATTTGCACAACCTCAGGTGCGTCAATTCGACTTTTTGAACACATAGATAGGCGAACTGGCATTCCGACTGTTCATACTCCCTTTTAAAAAGGAAATGAAACCAATGATGCCACCTTGAAGAATGCTCATGGGTGTTTTTTTGTATTTGGCGCTCAACATCGAAATATAAAAAGGGTCGAATGGTAAGGACTCCAATCGCTCTTGCTTGAACTTATGTTTTTCCGCCAGACGGTTTAAGGTATCTGGCGTAAAGTGCCACAAGTGAATAGGCACGTCGTACGCCGCCCAGAAAGATTGGTAATGTTTTGCGTCATAGCTATTGGAATTTGGGACAGCAATGATCAGATATCCATTGTCGTCAAGCAAATCATATAGCCGCTTCATGTATTCATCGAGATCATAAATGTGCTCCAGGACATGCCACAGGGTAATGACGTCATATTTATCCGTCACTTCACCGGTCATCATTTCATCGGGTGCAACAATATCCAAACCAAATGTCGTTTTGCCAAATTCGCGTGCATCGTGGTCAATTTCGACTCCTTTTACCTCAAAGCCTCTTTCTTTCATGAAATGAGCGAAATAACCTGTTCCACAACCCATGTCTAACAGCCTGTTTCCGGTTTTTAATCCGGTAATCAGACGGTGTTTTTTGCCAAGCATGATGTTGCGGACTATATGGTAGGCCCGATTAACAAATCCCTTTTTGGTGTTGGAATGCGAAATGTAGTCTTCGCTTTTATAGTAAGCAGCTATTTCTGTGGCAGCCGGTGCGTTTTGAGTGAACAAAAAAGTGCATTGACCACATCGAAACAGTTCAAAATCTTCTTTGGAAATAGAATGGTCTTTCAACCCAAATTCAAGTTTGATGTCTTCACTGTTGCAAATAGGGCAATGACTGTGTGTAAACCGTTCCATGTATTGTGTCGTTATAGTAGGTAGATGTTCAATTTCAACGAGTTGAGATTCCTCCATTTCGAACCCGAATTCCTTTCGTTGAGAGTGCAAAGAAAACACAATCACCAGAAGATGCAAGTAGGCTGGAATTCAGCAACGCCTATGGCTTTATTGGCCTGATTGCGGCGAATAACAAAAGAACTGATTTATCGCATAAATAAGGCTACTTTTGCGGCCTTAAAAAATTATACATGCAATCGATCAGAAACATTGCCATTATTGCGCACGTTGACCACGGTAAAACCACCCTGGTTGACAAGATTATTCAAGCGAGTAAATTGCTTGATGAACGAAAGGAGGTTAAAGAACTTCTTTTAGATAGCAATGATCTGGAGCGAGAACGAGGAATTACCATTCTATCTAAAAACGTTTCTGTTAATTACAAAGGGGTTAAGATAAACATCATCGATACACCTGGTCACAGTGATTTTGGTGGTGAAGTAGAACGTGTATTGAAAATGGCCGATGGCGTTATTCTATTGGTTGATGCATTTGAAGGACCTATGCCGCAAACTCGTTTTGTTCTTAGCAAGGCAGTTGACTTAGGTATAAAGCCGATTGTAGTTATCAATAAGGTGGATAAAGAGAATTGTCGCCCAGATGAAGTACTGCAAGACGTTTTTGAGTTGATGTTTAACCTGGATGCAACCGAAGATCAATTGGACTTCGAAACCTTGTACGGGAGTTCGAAATACGGTTGGATGGGAACAGATTACAAAGAACCAACAGGCACTATATCGCCTTTGATGGATGCGATAGTTAGAATTATACCAGAGGCCCCGTATCGTGTTGGAACACCTCAAATGCAAATAACTTCGTTGGACTTTTCTTCTTTCAAAGGAAGAATCGCCATTGGACGGTTGTACAGAGGAGACTTACACGTAGGTAAAGACTACACACTTTGCAAACGAGATGGGGTAAAAAAGAAGGTTAGAATTAAGGAACTTCATCTTTTTGAAGGGCTTGGCAGGGAAGCTGTAACCACCGTAAGAAGTGGCGATATATGTGCAGTATCCGGAATTGAGGACTTCGAAATTGGTGATACTCTTGCCGATTTAGAAAATCCAGAAGCCTTATCACGGATCAAAATTGATGAGCCAACAATGAGTATGTTGTTTACGATCAATAACTCTCCGTTTTTTGGTAAAGAAGGAAAGTATGTTACTTCTCGTCACCTGAGAGATCGATTGTTCAAGGAAACTGAAAAGAACCTTGCATTAAAAGTTCAGCTTACAGATTCTGAAGATAAGTTCATCGTTCACGGAAGAGGAATCTTGCACTTGAGCGTTCTGATCGAAACAATGAGAAGAGAAGGATACGAACTGCAGGTGGGTAAACCACAGGTAATAACCAAGGTGAAGGATGGAGTTACAACGGAACCATTTGAAACATTGGTAATCGATGTTCCTGAAGATTATTCAGGTAAAGCCATCGAGCTTGTTACCAAACGAAAAGGAGAACTCCTGGTTATGGAGCCTAAGGGCGATCTACAACACATTGAGTTCGATATTCCATCAAGAGGAATCATCGGTTTAAGAAATAATATCCTAACGGCAACTGCAGGTCAAGCTATTATGAGCCACCGACTGAGAGGTTACGACGTGGTTAAAGGGGAAATACCAACACGGTCAAAAGGATCGTTGATCAACGTTGAGCAAGGATCAGTTGCGGCTTATGCGATTGATAGATTGCAGGACAGAGGAAGATTCTTTGTTGAGCCAAGTGACAAGGTCTATAAAGGACAAGTTATTGGTGAGCACTCTCGAAATAACGATTTAGAGTGTAACCTTGTTAAAGGGAAAAAGCATTCAAACGTACGGGCATCTGGTACTGATGATGCTTCTAAGGTCTTTCCAAAAGTAGTTTTCTCGTTAGAGGAGTCGTTGGAGTATATCAAAGAAGATGAGTACCTGGAGGTAACACCTGAAAGCTTACGAATGCGTAAGATCAGTTAATTCAGAATACCGATATAAAAAAAAGGGGCTTCATTTGAAGCCCCTTTTTTATGCACTAAACTTAAGTTGTTTAATAGTTGATGGGTTCGAGTCTAAACTCCACCGTTTTCTGTTTTTTGAAATACTCCACTATGAGAATGTTACCTGGTTTTGCAGGCATAAACCAAATGAGAGTGGCTTCTGTATCCAGGTCTAATTTGTCAGACGTATAGTCCTCTTCGCCCGTGATGTAGCTTATAAAATTTAGAACTAATTTTTTTCTAAGCTTGCCTTTTACCTTCTCAAGATCCACATATGCAAACGACACAATGGAGTGGTCTTTATTACCCTGTGTAAATTGGTAATCAAAACTCCCTCCTGCTTTTAAGTATTTAGCCAAAAGATGTTGGCTTACCGTTCCATACCCTTTCTCCAGGACAATGATGTTGGGTTTCTTTTCATGAATGTCAACAGCGCTCAGTTCATAGTTTTCATCTAACTCGATCACAATTATGTTGGCAATTTTGATTTCCAATGCACTGGCATCCGTACTTCCTCCAGTCGCAGAAGCCAATACGTTTAACGCTACTCCAGCAGCACTCACCTGCTTTCGGTATTGTTCACCAATGGCTAGAATTTTTCCGTCCGAAGTTTGAATGATGTCGTGAAAGAATACGTAATACTTACGTAGTTCTTTTTTCTCAGAAGCACTCACCATTCCGGCAATATCTCTTGTCCATGAAACGAAGTCTTCTGAGATTTCTTCTCCATCTGGTGTAATCACCTTAATAAATAATCCCTTACTGTCACTTTTCATCGACTTGTCGTTAATGTCGTAATACTCTCCAAGGATTACTATCTCGTCTTTGCTTTGCTGATAGATCGCGCTATGAGCCAGTAAATTGTATCTAGAGGTTTGCAATGGAATGCGAAAATCTTCCTCGCCTTCCGTACTAATACCCGTCAGGTCGAACGTATAATTTTTACTAAATATACCCTTCGATTTAGATACTTGAATCCATATTTGATTCTCACTGGATCCAAGAAAATTACCCATTTCAATTTTCATGTCATTCGTCGGGGTGTACGTCCACTCCACTTCACCACCGTTACTGATTCCTTCTACAGAATATTTGTACTTTTTGTCTTTGAAATTGTGAATGTCTACAAACAAATCTTTATTAACCGCCTGAACATTAACGTTCTCTATCCCATTTGAAATAGACAAGGTGTAACTCGTGCCTTCATATTTATTACTTTGCCTGGTTTCCTTACTCGACAGTTCACCAGCGTTATTCATAGTTCGGTACGAAACCATTTTAGATTTACGATCGTAAAACTTGAATAGGATATTGTCTCCATTATAAGAGGCTTCCATTAAAACCGTCGTTTTAGGTTCCACAATACGTTCTGATCCTTTTTCTTCCAGATTTTCATCTAAGATCACAATTTCGTAAGCGGTATTCTTCCGGCTTACTTTTTCAAGGAAGTAGAAGAAGTAATAGCCTTTAATTACGTCACCGTCAACGATGGTTCCAGCACTTCTACGGCTTCTTCGACTGATGTCGTCAAACGTGTGTTGTTGAGCAGTTGAAGAAAGGGTTACGAATGTGAGTGCAATGACTAGTGCAACTCGAAAATTAAGTTTCATTTGTTGTTTTTTTTAGGTTATAAATATAAGTATCTGACTTCCAAATAGTGATCGCCAGTGTGTCGGTTAAATCGCGTAAAGTATTCCGCACGTTGTAATTTTAAATCCTCTTCGTCGCCTTTGCACCAGGCAAGTAAAGCGCGGTAATAATAGGATTCTTCATCATCATTAGACGGGTCATAGGCTTCCATGGCCAATGGGTATAGTTTTTTAATCAGATGTTTATAACGCATGCCAAACGCAATACTTGTTATCGCATTATGTGCCTCACTCATGGAGTCGTTTGGATACGTGCATACACGGCCAATTTTATGATTCTTACGAGCGTGCATTAACGAGGTGATCAAATAGAACTCTTGTTTATGTAGATATTCATTTTGATCTCCATTATGTAATAGTTCCCATACAGATAGAAGAGCGAGGTCCGTTCGATGATAGGTCTTGTACGATTCGATGACAAAATAGTGCATCTCCTGGCGAAACCTCCTGAATTTTTCGGATATCGAATTCTCCGTTTCAAAGTGATCAAATTCGGCATTCTCGATACTCGTTTTCTTCGCCAGTATATCAAAACGTACGTCACAATCTGGGTGAGACTTAATAGAGTCGAATTCCAGCCAGCTTCCTTTTTCATAGTGCTTACCTCTAAGGAGTTCACTAGGTTCGATTTCAATTCGGTCGATTCCTGTTAATTTGTCAATGTCAAACCCATATTCAAACCGGTCGTTGAGCTTGTCTAAAGTCTGCATAGTTGTTAATGCTGCTTCGATGTCGTAGCCTGAATTTTTAAATAAAAGGAAACCCAGAGAATCGGCTTCAATTTCATTTTCCCGTACGTGTCTGTTGCTCTCGTAAAGCAAGGATTTCAAAAGCTCTTTGACCTGAGTCGTTTTATAATAACGGCTGTCTTGAATTGTTTCAATTTGTTTTTCAAGTTCTTCAGACCTCATGACCTCAAGTATAGAAAGATACCTTTCTTCTGAATGCCTCAATAGGAAATGAGCATACTCGTGGCACAAAATAAAAGCCAATTGATCTTCATTATCCAATCTGGAAATTAATCCTGGATTTAGTACAATGGTTCCTTCTCCAATGCTAAAGGCGTTTGGCCAAAAGTAGCGACTCAAAACCACTTGAATGTTGTCAAAATTGTAAGTTGGATTGTTCGTCGTTATCTTATCCGAAATGTTGTCAAGGTAGTTGTTCCAATCCTCGTTGAAAAAGAAATGTTCATATTCAGCCAAATTGATAGAACCCGTACGTTTTGCCTTGTAATACCGTTTTAGATCGCGTTTATTCTCTTTGTCCAATGTTTTAACAATGGCCTTCACGTTAAGCTTCAATTCATAAATGTATTCGTTGGAACTTATTTCATCGTTTTCTGGCGGAATAAATTCACGTTGTGCAAACAACGAAATGGATAACGTAATAAATAGAAATGTTAGAAAAGTTTGGGGTATTTTCATTTCGGTTTTTAGATGGAACAAAGTTATCTTTTTACTATAAAACAAAAAGTCTAGCTACAATAAACTCCTTATTTGCAATGTTTGGCGATAGCTTCTATGGCTCCCAAGTGATTTATTCGAGATGCCTCTTTCCAAGGTGTGCTGCCGTTTTTGATGGCCATTTTGAAAATATGCCCGTCCTGGTTTTGCATATAATCGGTCGAATCGCAATCTAATAAATTTAAATGAACTCGGGTTACTGTGCGTTCCGTAGTTAACTGACCAAACGCAGACGATGTCGGTCAACTCTCTGTTCGTTTAGCCCATGGAAAATTATATCTTCGCGGCCAAAGATTGAAACATTATGAACATAAGAGATTTAGAGCCTAAGGCGGTATGGAATCACTTTGAAGATTTGAATGCAGTACCTAGAGCTTCGAAAAAAGAGGAACGAGTAATTGCATTTGCCAAAAAATTTGGGGAAGATTTAGGGTTGTCTACTTACGTAGATGACGTTGGAAACGTAATAATAAAGAAACCAGCTTCACCTGGAATGGAAGATCGCAAAACTGTGATTTTACAAAGCCATTTGGATATGGTTCATCAAAAAAACGCAGACACGGACTTTGATTTTGATACACAAGGCATTCAAATGTATATTGATGCCGATTGGGTGCGAGCAAATGGAACGACACTTGGTGCTGACAATGGCATGGGTGTTGCCGCTATTATGGCGCTGTTTACCGCAACAGATATTGCCCACCCGGCTATGGAAGCGCTGTTTACCATTGATGAAGAAACTGGAATGACAGGTGCTATTCATTTGGAGAAGGGACTCCTTGATGGGAAAATTCTTCTAAACCTTGATACCGAAGAAGATGACGAGTTTTCTATAGGTTGCGCAGGAGGTATGGACACCAATACCACCAAAACGTACCAACAAGTTGCCGTCTCTGGTGGAAAAGCCTACAGCATCACGGTTAATGGGTTGAAAGGTGGACACAGTGGTGTCGAAATACACCTTGAACGAGGCAACGCCAATAAAATAATGAACCGGTTGATGCACAATTGCACCGATCATGGTTTGCAAATCGTGGATATTAATGGCGGGAGTTTACGGAATGCCATTCCTCGAGAAAGCTTTGCAACAATCGTTGTTAACTCGGATGACTACACGGCAGAATTTAACAAACGTGTGGAAGCAATCAAGTTTGATTTGCAGACTGAAGATCCTGGTTTAAACATTGAAATAATCGAAACATCGTTACCAGCATCTGCCTTATCGGTAAATGATACGAACGAGGTTTGTACGATTTTATATGCCTGTCACAATGGAGTGTTTGCGATGAGTCGTGCCATTGATGGTTTGGTTGAAACGTCATCTTCACTCGCACGGGTTATTGTAAAGGACGGAACCTTCTCGACCCAGAGCCTTCAGCGAAGTTCTTCAGAGAGCGGTAAATTGGACGTGGCTGCTACGATTGCATCACCCTTTATTCTTGGAGGATGTGACGTTCAGCAAGGTGGAAACTACCCAGGCTGGGCACCGAATCCAAATTCAGAGATTTTGGATTTAATGGTAGCCAAATATGAAACGATGTACGGCGAAAAACCGACGGTAAATGCGATTCACGCAGGCCTTGAATGTGGTCTTTTGGGTGAGCGTTACCCTGGATTGGATATGATTTCATTTGGTCCAACGATTCGAGGAGCACATAGCCCAGACGAACGGGTAGGTATCAAGTCTGTTCAGAAATTTTGGAATTTCCTTCTTGAAATTATCAAGAACACGCCTAAGAAATAATCGATACTTTAATAGTCAGAAACGAGGTCTCAACGGCCTCGTTTTTTTTTCGTTCTTTTTAAACGGTAGTGAGTCCAACAGCCGCTACTTCGTTTACATATAACAGAACCCCAAAAACGATAAGCCCGACGCCAATTAAGCTAGAGAGAATTCGTGCTCCCATACGTCGCAATAGGCTACTAATGGTGCAGCTCGTCTGTTCTCAAAAAACCAATTCCAGTTCACTATGCTAGAAATTAATGAGAATGCTCCCGCTAGTATGACGAATATGACAACAAATATTTCGTTTTCCATGGCCCAAATATAACCGACAATACCTCGATTTAAAGGGCGAATAAATCGTCGTCATGTCGAATGAACCTGCATTCAACATTAATGATACTTTTGTACTCTGGATGATAAAGAGTAATAAAACTGAGATAACCGTTTTAGCCATTATATCTTTAGTGGTATTTGGTTTACTGTATTACGTGGCTGGACTTTCTCCGGGGGTTGAAGGAGGGATGGACAGTTACAACCACTATCTGATTGCTCGATTCTCCTGGTTACATCCTTCCGAGTTATTACTGGATCAATGGGGTAAACCCCTCTATAATATTCTAGCCTCGCCATTTGCCCAGTTTGGTATGATGGGGGTAATTGTCTTCAATATAATCCTACTGATTGGAACCCCAGGTTGGC
>CAYZWM010000042.1:11631-16986 GCA_964482155.1 uncultured Chitinophagaceae bacterium
CCATGCCTGGGTCGCCTTTGTGTTGTGTATCGCAAGCCCAATTTGGTTTGATAATACCATTACTGGGCTCACCGAACCCTTAAATGCATTTTTGCTCATGTGGGTGTTTTATTTGTTCACCATAGATCGAGTTTATGCAGCCGCCATATTAACAGGATTTTTACCTTTTGCGAGGTCGGAAGGCTTTGTAATTATGGCAGTCATAGGTTTCTACCTTTTGTTCATAGTGCGTAATTATAAGGCTTTTGGTCTCCTTTTGGTCGGGTCAGTTATGATGAACCTGGTCGGTTGGATGGTAGAGGGTGAACCCTGGTGGATTTTTACCAAAAATCCATACATCAAGTATCAAATCGAAAGCACGGTTAAGAAAGAAAATATTTGCGGTCATGGATCTCTCCTGCATTACGTCAAATCCATGTCGTGGGTAATGGGTAAACCGAGGTTACTCCTTTTTGTTGGTGGAGTTGTTCTGGTGACCTTGAGATACATTCGGAATGTGAAGGATAAGTCGATTCAAAAATTATTTTTCCTCGCTTTAGGTGTTTATGCCCTCTATTTCTCCATTCATACGTGGATATGGTATAAAGGCATTATGGGAAGTTGTGGTTATCAACGTGTGTTGGTCGTTATTGAGCCGTTGGCTGCTATAATTATGGCCTTTGCGCTGGAAACCATTTTGAACTGGTTCTATAAACTATTTACGGGCACCAAGCAGCGAATGATCACCATTGGAGTTCTTTTGCTTAGTGTGACGGTGTTGTATTACCCATATAAAATATTTGGTCATAAGTACCCCATTGACATAAGCGACGAACAAAAGCTATTTGTTGAGGCATCGGAATGGTATAACCAGCAAGATTATGAAGACCGGATGAAATACTTTTTGTATCCATACTTCAATATATTGGCTGACATTGACCCGAAAGATCACGAACACTTTATCGAGCTATGGAGTTTCGATGCTCGGTACGCACCGGTGGGGAGCATTGTGATTTGGGATGGCCATTTTGGCCCGAATGAAGGCAATGTGCCATTAGAAATGTTAGAAGAACATCATGATTTCAAGAAGATTAAATCTTTTTATCCAGAAAAGGCGTTTAAAACATTAAATGATTACAACTTTGAAATTCATGTATTTGAACGGGTTGACGATAGCCTCTTGGAATAGATAAAAATTTAAACGATGAAGAATTTACTTTTAGTGTTAGGTATAGTTTTACTTGGATTAGGTTGTGACGATGATCCACCGGAGGTAAGACCAGATATACCCAAAATTGAAATTTCTGTTGAACATACCTGGAACGGTGCTGACCTCAAACTAGACAAATGGTATATGACCACGGAAGGAGATAGCTTTAATCCAACAACGTTTAACTATCACATCAATAACTTCGAGTTAGTTGATGATCAGGGTGGTGTTCACTCGTTTGACGATTGGAGACTTATCGACATGAGCAGCACTGGAAATGTACTACTAACCTATGTTGATACGATGGGGTTAAAGATCAGTAAAGTGAGGTTTACTTTAGGTGTAGAAGATTCCTTAACCAATGCAAAAGGAGATTTGAATCAACTGTTTACGGACCCTATGTATTGGGGAATGGCCATGGGATATATCAACGTAAAGTTAGAGGGTAAAACCATGCAATCGGGAGTTGAAGGGAATGCGTACTTCCATATTGGTGGTTACGCTGCACCGAATCAAACGGCAAGAAACATCGAACTGGATTTTACTACTTCGTTAGAAGCCGCTTTTGGTAAGAATACGGCCACCTTACAGGTTGATTTAGCGGAGTTCTTTCACAGTCCAAACCCTATTCAACTAGCGACTTTAAACGACGTTCAAACCGTTGGATCTGATGCCGTAACCATATCTCAGAACTGGGATTCCATGTTTTCGTTGAAGTAACGGTTCTTGATATATCCAGATAATCGACGAAGAAGAATCGTCTGTGGCATTATCTCAGAACTGACATTTGTTTTTTGTTGAAGTAGCGGTTCTCGATACAACCTCACTGCGTTCGATCACTACAGACGATGCTGTCTCTACAAGTCGAACTGCCATTTGGTGTAGTTAGAAATACAGACACTTAACTCAATAAAATTTCTGTCACTTCGAGTGATTCTGAAGGCTGCAAGCCGAAGAATTGTATCGAGAAGGGCTTACCAAACGGAGTGCACGGCCAGCGTAGGATTACATCAATAATTCATAGAGTCTAACTCATTTTCCCGGTTGGCGTCCAATCGAAGCAGAAGGAACAACAACACCGTAAAGGATATTAAACTCGATCCTCCATAGCTAAAGAAGGGTAGGGGGATACCGATGACAGGAGCCAGGTTTATCGTCATGGCAATATTAATCAGGAAGTGAAAAAAGAGCACACTCAAAACGCAATACCCATAGATCCTACTGAATTTACTCCGCTGCCTCTCAGCCAGATAGGAGATTCGTAGAAAGAGTAAAACAAATAGGATGATGACGGTTGTTGTACCCACCCAGCCAAACTCTTCCCCGATGCTTGTAAAAATAAAATCGGTGTGTTGCTCAGGTACAAAATCTCCTTTAGTTTGAGTTCCCTGTAAATATCCTTTTCCCAATAAACCGCCAGAACCAATGGCAATTTTTGATTGGTTTACATTGTAGCCTAGGCCTTGAGGGTCTTCCAATAAACCAAGCATGACCAATATCCTTTTTTGTTGGTGGTCTTGCAAGATTCTGGAAAAACCGTAGTCCACCGTTTTAGAAAAGAGTAAACAAGCAGCCATAATCAACCAGAGCCACTTTAACCATTTGAGATTGGTATAAATAAACGCTGATATGATGCCTCCGAGAATAATCAGTCCTACGGTAATGGGTAAAAAACCGAACGCAATTGTAAGGACGGCTATAGCTATGGAAACCACGCCTATAACAAGTATGGAACCTGATAATCCTTCGCGGTATAAAACCATTATAAAAGAGAAAAAGACCAGTCCGGAGCCAGCATCACCCTGAAGGACAATTAGGGCAATAGGCAGGATAATAATAAACGCGGTAATAATTTGATACCGCCTGCTTTTCATGTCAGCGTCAATATCACTTACATATTTTGCGAGAGCCAGAGCAACGCCAAATTTTGCAAACTCAGCAGGTTGGAGTCTAAAACTTCCTATGGCAAACCATGACCTGGCCCCATTTACCTCCCTACCAAAAAAGATGACCAGAAAAAGCAAAATCATCCAAAAGCCAAAAAAGCCATACGAAAAAACCTCAAAAAAGCGCACATCGATTAAAAACAAAACAGCTCCCAGAATAATGGATATCACGATCCAAATTATTTGTTTGCCATATTGAGTTGAAAAATCAAGGGCAAATGTCTCAGATCCGTGCGAAGAGGAATAGATGCTCAAGAAACCACAGAACACCAATATTAAATACAAGATTACCGTAATGCTGTCAACCTTCGATTGGCCATATATTCGTTCACTCATGAGGCGTCGATGGAATTATGGGATTCAACATTCTTTGTTCGAGTAAGGGCTTTAAGGATAGGCTATCCCTGTTGAGATATTTTTCAATCATCAACGTGCAAATCGGTGCAGCCCATGTGGCTCCATATCCGGCGTTCTCAACCACGGTAGCGATGGCAATTTTTGGGTTGTCTTTTGGGGCGAAGGCTATGAATATGCTGTGATTTTCTCCATGTGGATTCTGTGAAGTTCCTGTTTTTCCGCAAATCTCAATATCAGGAATCTGAACATAATATCCCGTCCCACCTGTCATTACTGCTCGCATTCCATCAATAACCGTCTCAAAATGTCTTTTTTCTATACCGGATTCATTTTTTTGGGTAAACGATTTGGGTATGCTGTCGCCTTTAATAAGGTGTGGGGTAATGTAGTATCCGCGATTTGCCACAAAGGAAACCATGTTGGCCATTTGAAGCGGGGTAAGTAACACCTCACCTTGTCCGATTGACATGGAGATTGTCTGGGAATATTTCCATCGGTTTTTCCCATAGATCTTATGAAAATAATCCGCTTTTGGAATATTGCCTCTACTTTCACTACTTAAATCAGCTCCTAGCCTATCACCTATTCCCATACGAGATAAATAGCCTCGCCAATTGGTATATCCTTCCTCGATGTTTGCAAATTTATCCTGGTGTAGAATCTCTCTGTAAAGGTTACAATAGAAGGCGTTACACGAGGTTTGAATACTGTATTTGACGTTTGGTCGTGGTGCATGACTGTGGCACCTAACGGTTAATCCACCCAAATGAAAACCAGCGTTACATGAGAACGTTGACGATGTGGTTATCACGCCTTCCTGCAGTCCGATGAGGGCCATGGCGACCTTAA
This sequence comes from uncultured Chitinophagaceae bacterium, assembly GCA_964482155.1. Classification (GTDB taxonomy): domain Bacteria; phylum Bacteroidota; class Bacteroidia; order NS11-12g; family UBA9320; genus UBA987. The sequence continues at coordinate 15,973 of CAYZWM010000042.1, forward strand.
ATGTACTTCCAGGTGGATACATCGAAGACGTGGCCCGGTTTAAAAGAGGCTTATTCTTGTTTGTAGCCAGTCGAGCATAGTTTTTCCCTAAGTTTTTGATGGCAAACATATCCGGCGAATAGCCCGGAGAGGTTACCATGGCTAAAATTTCCCCTGTTGAAGGTTCGATGGCCACGATGCTTCCTGTTTTACCCTGTAGTAATTTTTCGCCATACGCTTGAATCAGTACATCCAGCGATATATTAAGTTCCTTTCCGATTTCAGATTTAGAATCGTCAGCACCGTTGTTGTAACGTTCTTTCAGTCGACCGGCATTGTCTTTAAGAAAAAATTGCTGACCTTTTGTTCCACGTAAATGCGTCTCATAGCGTTTTTCCAGGCCGCTTTTGCCTATATATTCGCCAATGTCATAATACCCTTCTTTATCCCGGTTGAGTTCGTGTCGAGAGATCTCAGCTACATATCCAAGGGTATGAGCACCAATATTGTGTCGGTATTTTCTGTCAGACCTCGATTCAATCGAAAATTGCGGAAATTGAAACAAACCTTCTTGTATTCTGGCAAAATCGGATGAGGACAAGTTTTTAAAAAACAATCCCTTCCCATTATATCGAGAGGCATATGCATTTTCTAAATGATCTTCAACTTCCTTTTCAGGGAGTTTTACAAGGTTGCAAAACGACGCAAGATCAAAATCTTTTCGCCGAAATGGGTAATGCAAGACTAAGTCGTGGGTGTCTTCATTAAAAACAATTATTTCCCCGTTTCTATCGGTTATTAATCCACGGTCTGGAAACTCTGTGATCTTACGTATGGATAGGCTTGCTGATTTTTTTGCGTAGACATCACTAATGACCTGAAGGTAAAATAGTTTTATAATCAAAATCAAAGCGAACAATACGATAATGAGTCGGATTATGGTGCTTCGGTTTTGATTATTCGTCATTTACTGTTTCGCGATTAAAAGTGAACTGGAACAACAAAATTAACAAAATGGCAAGGCTGGAACTATAA
>CAYZWM010000042.1:17010-21972 GCA_964482155.1 uncultured Chitinophagaceae bacterium
CCAAAGTTGACAAAGCTGAAATTCTCCAGAACAAGGAGTATAAAATGGAAGACAAAAGTAAATATAGATACATACGCCAGATACCAACCAGAATCTGCTGAACCGAACGAAGGCCGAATACCTGTCGACAACCATTCTTTATCAACCAGGTTGTTGAAGTATCCGTATCTAAGAAACATAATAAATACGCCCGTGAAGGACTGGAGCCCAGGAGTGTAAGAAAAACTATCTACTATAAAGCCAAGCACAAAAGCAATGAGGTAACCGGTATAATGTTTAAGATTGATTGGAAGAGATAACAGCAGTATAATATACAGCTGAGGAAACATAAATTGATTGAGGTTGAGATTGTTGATAATCAATATCTGTACGGCCAATATGACCATCCCCGAAGCCACCAAACGTATCCAATCTCTAGTTATCATTCGTATAGGGCTTTTCCAGTTGATTCAATTCAGTTCTAAATGAATTGCGAATAATATATACTTCTCCAAGCTGCGACATGTTCGTAGCAAGTTCTACATCAATTTTCCAGTGTTTTCCGTTTTTGGCTTTTGCGATGGATGCGATGTTTCCAATCTTAATATTTTTTGGAAAATAGTGCCCAAATTCTGTGGTAGTAACCTCATGACCGACCTTGATGTCGTATGTGTCACTGATTTTCGTTATCTGAACGAGGGTAGGTTTTTTGCCATTCCAATTGACATTACCGAACAAAACCTTACCATTAATTTTAGGGGTTAATACAAAGTCACTGTTCAATATCGACATGGCCACACAAAAGTGGTCGGAAACTTCTACAACTAAACCGGCAACTCCAAGCGGACTGATTACACCCATCCCTTTCTCAACTCCATGATTACTTCCTCTGTCAAGCGTAAAGTAGTTCTTCTGTTTTCGAATGTTATTATAAATGACCTTAGATGGGATGTAGGAGTACTGAAGTACCTGGTTGTTGTCCTTAACGCTGAACGTATCACTCGAAAAGAAAAGAAAATTTTCGGCACCTCGGGTTCGAAGTAAAATGTTTTCTTCTTTAAGTCGCTGGTTCTCCCCTTGTAGAGAGAAATAGTTGATGATATTTTTGCGCTGAGTTAGAATGTTGCGATTCACATTACTCGACGTACTAAAAAACACGGATTGATGGTAGTTGTTAAACCGAATTAAAGCAAAAAGTGAAATACCCTGTAAAATCAAAAAGAGGAAAATGTGAAAATTCGTCCGAAGGAAGTGGAGAAGATTCTGCATTTATCCGCTATTGCATAATGGTTTTGTAACTAGGTAAGTTTTTGAGGGCGATCCCCGTTCCTTTTACGACAGCTTGTAACGGATCTTCCGCAACGTACACTGGTAACTTTGACTTACTCGAAATTCTTTTATCCAGACCTCTTAAAAGAGCCCCACCACCTGTTAGATACAAACCTGTCTGGTAAATATCTGCACTCAATTCTGGCGGTGTGTGCTCAAGTGCCTTCAACACAGCTTCCTCTATTTTCGAAATAGTTTTGTCTAGTGAAAGGGCAATTTCAGAATACGACACCAGGATTTGTTTCGGTATACCTGTCATCAAATCTCTTCCATTTACCGGATAGTCCTCAGGTGGGTTTTCTAATTCCGGTAATGCTGCACCAACCTCAATCTTAATCTGTTCAGCAGTTCGCTCACCGATCATTAGGTTGTGTTGTCGACGCATGTATTCAATAATGTCTTCCGTAAAGTTGTCACCAGCTACCCGAATGGATTCATCCGATACGATACCCGAAAGAGCGATTACGGCAATTTCCGTTGTTCCTCCCCCTATATCGATAATCATGTTTCCCATTGGTTCGGAAATATCAATACCAATACCAATAGCTGCTGCCATAGGCTCCGGTATCATATAAACTTCTTTTGCACCTGCTTTTTCTGCTGACTGTCTAACCGCCCGTTTTTCAACCTCCGTAATTCCTGAAGGAATACAAATTACCATTCGGATTTGAGGCGTTAGAAAATTACCCTTACGGCTAATCATTTTGATAAAACCGCGAATCATGTGTTCTGCAGCCTTAAAGTCGGCAATTACACCGTCTTTAAGTGGACGAATGGTCTTAATATCCTCATGGGTTTTCCCATGCATCTTTTGTGCTTCCTTACCAATGGCTATGATTTCGCCTGTACTTCGTTTCATTGCGATAATGGAAGGTTCGTTCACGACTACTTTGTCTTTGTGAATGATCAACGTATTGGCCGTTCCAAGGTCGATCGCTATTTCTTGGGTTAGGAAGTTAAAAATGCCCATCTATACTGAAAAAAACTGATTATGACTTGATATACTACCACTATTGGTAACATCCTGCAATATTAAATTAATATGGTGTTAATTGACAACTAATTGTCAATAAAAAGTCGTTGAGATTTTTTATAGAAATCGCTCAATTTGAGAAGGTTAATGTTTAAAGTGGCGATGACCCGTCATCACCATTGCAAGTTTGTTGTTATTGCAAAACTCAATAGACAGTTTGTCTTTGATACTCCCTCCGGGTTGTACTACTGCAGAAACGCCAACACCATGTGCAATTTCAACGCAGTCAGGGAAAGGAAAGAAGGCATCACTGGCCATGACAGAGCCGTTTAAATCGAACTCAAATTTCTTCGCTTTTTCGATGGCCTGATTCAGTGCATCGACTCGAGATGTTTGACCTGTTCCGCTCGCTATAAGTTGCTTATTTTTTGCTAAAATGATGGCATTACTCTTGGTGTGTTTTACCAAAATATTTGCAAAATATAAATCGTCCAACTGCTCAGAGGATGGGGCAGTGCTAGTTACAATGTCAAAATCAGAGATGGCAACCACTTTTGAATCGCGCTCTTGAATCAATTTACCATTGAGTGCGGAACGTACCGTTTTGGAATACCAGTCAAATTCGTTTAACTCCAACAGAATCCGATTCTTTTTAGATTTTAGAATATCCAAAGCCTCCAGGTCAAAAGAAGGAGCAATTAAAACCTCAAAGAAAAGACTGTTCATCTTTTCAGCAACCTCTTTAGTAATGGTTGACAAGGTTGCCAAAACACCACCAAATGCACTCATTGGATCAGCTTCCAATGCTCCATCGTAAGCCGATTCAACCGAATTTCTAATGGCGAACCCGCAGGCGTTGTTGTGTTTTAGAATGGCAAAAATATTTCCTTCCTGATCCTTGAAGTCCGTAATTAAAGAAATGGCTGCGTCAATATCCAACAAGTTGTTATACGACAACGCTTTGCCATGAATTTGGGTGAAAATAGAATTCAAATCACCTTTGAACTGGGCTTCTTGATGGGGGTTTTCGCCGTAGCGTAGTGTCTTAGATTCCAAACCAGCGAAATAGCTCGAAATGTGTCGATCGTACCGCGTAGTGGTTCGAAACGCTTCCATAGCAAGGTGCTTGCGATAGTCTAATGCCGTTTGTCCTCCATTCGCCTGTAAGTGGTTTAACAAGCCGACGCTTTGCTCTTTTGAACTAAGGATTACTTTGTCCTTGAAATTTTTTGCAGCGGCACGAATTAAAGAAACCCCGCCAATATCAATTTTTTCAATGATCTGTTCCTCATCGCTGGTACTGGCTACGGTTTCTTCAAATGGATAAAGGTCAACCCAGATCAGGTCAATGTTCTCGATATTATATTCTTTAAGCTCTTGCTGATCCTTTTCATTGTCAGATCGGTTCAAAATGCCACCAAAAACAGCTGGATGCAACGTCTTTACCCGACCCCCAAGAATAGATGGATATGTCGTTTTTTCTTCCACCGGTACCACAGGGATACCGAGATTTTCTAGATACTTCTGTGTGCCACCCGTACTTAGAATAGTGGTGCCTTGTTGGTGAAGGTAAGTTGCTAACTCGTCAATCCCGTCTTTGTAAAAGACAGATATAAGTGCAGTTTTGATAGATCTCACGTGCCTAATTTTTTTGCAAAGGTATCACGTATACCAACTGATTCGCGGCAAATTCGCTTGATTTTTTTACAAGTTGTTAACAGATTTAAAAAGGCTTGCCAATAGCAATGCGCCCAACGGCTTTGTTGAGTACATTATTGTCGTATGTCCAGGCCAAATCATACCGGATCAGGTAGCCAAATACCTTCTTTCTCAAACCAATTCCTGTGGAATAAACCATCGGGTTTTTAACGTTGTAAATCGTAATGTTCAAGCGGCCATCCTGAATCAGTTTACGATTCGTAATATTTAATTTGTCGTTCGGCGATTTTCCATACCAGGCTGTTCCTAAATCTACAAATCCGATAATCCAAAGATTTCTGAATAGTGAATTTTTAATGGGTTTTTTACCTAAAAAGTAATTGAGGGGAAGGTGGAATTCGGAGTTAGCAAAACCAAAGGTAGTACCGCTTCGAACATTCATATTAAAATTACGTATACCAAAAACGGGCTGTAAAAACGCAGAATTGGTGGTGCTGATTACCTGAGAATTTATAGTGGGTTTGTATTGGTTACGGTTTCCTCCCAATACAAATACATTATTGGAACTCCCAATTGAGCTACCAAGTTCAAGATGGTTTATCCAGAAGGCCCCTTTCTTAAACCGCTTGCCATAGTCTGCTTTTAGCCTGGAAATTAGTGACGAAGAAGTTGAAGACGGGTTATACCTGTATTTTGTCGAAATTTCTCCCTTAAAGCCGTTAAATAGGATCTCTGAATACGGAATGGATGTATTGTATTTGATCGTAAATCCATTATCTAAAACCGTTTGTTTTACATCATCAAGGTCAATGGTTGTTTCGTCAACCAGTATCGGCGTGAAATGGTCGTAACGCACCATTTGATTGAAGGAGGCAGCTAGGGTTGGGGTAATCTGTTTGCTTAAATTGAACTGCATGCCCCGCATTCGGCGTTTACCAATATCCATGTTTTGATTGTAACGAGTTTGCTCAGAAACAAAAGATAGTTTCTCTTTAAATTTTCCTATGCGATTCTCGTACGAT
>CAYZWM010000043.1:0-7985 GCA_964482155.1 uncultured Chitinophagaceae bacterium
AACTACGGATGCATTACGTTACTGCAAATATAATTTTAAACTCTGTGATTCTCGACAACTGAATGTCGAATTTTTTGATCTAATTCTGCATGCCTCTGAGCAAGTCAGCAATTCCCATTCGACGTTTACCTTCTAATTGAACATCGGTGACGTTGATTGTGCCGTCTAAACAATAGAAACGGAGGAAACTGGTGTGGTCTGTTTCGGTTGTACCTGGACTTCGTTCATGATTTTGAGCAATAAATTGACTGTCGTATATCTTCAATAATTTATCGCCATACTGTGTTCGAGCAGTAGGATAAGGGCACAGACCTCGAATTAAGTTGCCAATGTCTAATCCGGATTTGTTCCAATCAATTTCGCACGTAGACTTAAAAATTTTTGGTGCTTGTTTATGGTCAGCAGAAGTCACCTGAGGTTGTTCGATCAAATTTCCTTCACGAACACCATCAAGTGTACCCAGAATCACATCAGCACCAGCCGCCATCATCTTGTCATGAAGACTGCCAGCGGTGTCTGATTCTGTGATATCCATTTTGAGCTGCTTTAACAGGTTACCTGTATCAATTTCATGCTGAAGTTTAAATGTAGATAGACCTGTTTCGGTTTCTCCATTGATAATGGCCCAATTGATGGGTGCAGCACCTCTGTAATTAGGCAGGAGGGAGGCGTGTAAGTTGATGGTACCGAAATGCGGCATATTCCAAACCATTTCAGGAAGCATTCGGAATGCAATAACCACCTGGATGTCTGCTTTTAAAGAGGTTAACTCGGCAATAAAGTCCGGGTTTTTTAAATTGGTTGGTTGAAGGACAGGTATTCCTTTCGCTTCAGCGAATTGTTTGACAGCAGATTTTTGCAGCTTCATACCGCGACCGCTTTTTCGATCTGGAGCGGTAATCACACCAATTACGTTATAACCTGCTTCAACAAGCCCTGCAAGGGAAGGAACCGAAAAATCAGGGGTGCCAATAAAGACGACCCTCATCTGACCTCGACCCATTATCGAATCTTCTTGAAGGTTCGGTTCCATCGAATTCCTCCGAATTTCTTATCACCGGTGTCTTTCATTTGGCCTGTTTTTGAATCGCGTTCGCGAACCACATCCTGTTGAATAGACCACAGAATAAACCAGGCTTTCCCCACCACATGGTCTTCGGGTACAAATCCCCAAAAACGTGAATCATAACTGTAGTGACGGTTATCTCCCATCATAAAGTAATAATCCATTTCAAAGGTGTATTCCGTAATTTCTTCTGTTCCCATAAAAAAGTGACCGCTACGCATTTGGAAGTCATCGTGATGCTCATAAACCGTAATTAAACGTCCATAAAGAGCAAATGCTTCTGAATCCAGTTGAACGGTGGTTCCTTTTTTAGGAATATACAGTGGACCATAGAAATCTCTACTCCAAATATGTTGTTTGTTGTATGGAAATAGGGATCCATCGTTTTGACCTTTTTGGTGAATAAGTGTATCGATAAAAACGGTTCTACCATGACCTTTTACTGCCGTAAAATTCTCGTCAGTTAGCTGCATGCGATGAATAAGTTTAGCAGCGTCATTGCCTACCTGTCCAGTCTCTATGTCGGTGATGTCTTGTTTTGCGTAGAATTTTTTACCTAAATCTCCTCCATTGGTTTTGACCTCGTAAGCAAACTGTCTGTGGGGTGGTATGTTTTCTGGAACACCATTAATATGAACAACTCCATTTACAACGCTAAGCATATCGCCTGGAATGGCAACACATCGCTTAATGTAATTCTCTTTTTTGTCTACGGGTCTTCCAACGCGTTCATCCGGCCAGTTAAACACCACCACATCACCGTTTTTGATTTTGCCAAAACCGGGAAGTCTGTAGTACGGAAACTTAATACCTTCCGAATAGGCCTTCATATTGGTTTTGGGTAACGTGTGATGGGCAAATGGGAAACTCAACGGAGTCATGGTTAAACGAGTTCCGTAGCTCATTTTATTAACGAATAAAAAGTCACCTACCAACAGCGATTTCTCCATAGAAGATGTCGGTATTTGATACAACTCGATAAACATACTTCGGATAACGGTAGCTGCAATTACGGCAAATAGAACAGCGTCAACCCATTCTCCTGCTCTGTGATTTTCTCTGTAGTTGTAGCGATAAACGTAGTACCCCCAAATGGCAAGTTCCCAGATTGAGAAGAAGATGATACTACCAAAAATTGGAGCTTTGGCGGCAAACAACAGTATGCCTAACAATAAAACGTTTAGAACGGTCCAGACGATAAGTACGATCTTGGTGCGGGTTCTAAAGTCCCTAAAAGTTTCTAACGGGTTAAAGCTCATTTTTATTAAAGGTTAAGTAAATCTTTCATTGTATAAATACCAGTTTTGCCTACCATCCATTCCGACGCGACCACGGCACCTGTCGCAAAACCTTTACGGCTGTGTGCGGTGTGTTTAATTTCAATCGTGTCAATTTCGCTTGAATATTTTACGGTATGTGTACCAGGTACGTTTTCTTCTCTATATGAATTAACACTCAATTCTACGTCTTTTGGTGTGGGACCAATCCCATTTTCATGATGAACCCAATTGTTTTTTCTACTAAAGTTGTTTAACACGGTTTCGGCAGTGGTTATTGCCGTCCCACTAGGTGCATCAAGCTTTTGAAGGTGATGGATTTCGTCGATACTCGGTTCATATTCATCGTATCCGTTTATCAATTGAGCGGCTAATGCATTCAATTTGAAAAATAGGTTTACGCCGATACTGAAATTAGTGGCCGTAAAAAGACCGCCTTTATTTCCGTTTACGTAGTTCGAAACTTCGTCAAACTGATCGTACCAGGCGGTTGTTCCAACCACAATCGGAATTCCAGCATCTGTGCATGATTTGATGTTTGAAACGGCGGAGTCGGGTGTGGTAAACTCTATGGCTACCTCGGCAGAGTTCAAGTCCTTTTCTGTAAAACCAGAGTGATTTGTTTTAAAAACAACTTCATGCCCTCTTTCCAGTGCAATTTTTTCAATTGCCTTACCCATTTTTCCGTACCCAATTAGTGCTAATCTCATATAAGAGCGTGTCCGCAAATCTACAATTTTAATGTCATCCCAAAAGCGTTGATCTACATTGTATATTTGCCTCCTTGAGAAAGAAAAAAATCATACTTATCGGTCTCCTTTTCATCGTTGTATTGGGTGGGGTCTTTGCACTATTTGGTTATCGCTGGGTGATGTCAGATAACGTGTCTGACGACGAATCAGGCGAGCACATCATCTACGTTAGATCACAGTGGACCTATGATTCATTGTCTACGGCACTTTATCCCATTCTGATTGATTTTACTTCCTTCGATGCGATTGCCAAAAAAATGAACCTCCCAAATAAGGTGATTCCTGGCAAGTACGTTATTAAAGATCACTGGGGGAATAGGAAGCTGATTTCTCATTTGAGATCGGGGAGTACACAGGATGTAGACGTGGTGTTGAACAGCAGTTTAACGGGGCGCTCGATATTGGGTCGGATAGCACGAAATATCGACGTAGATTCACTGCAATTGGTCAATCTTATAGACGATACGGATTATTTGAAATCGTTGGGATACGATGCTGACAACTGGACCTGTCTTTTTCGAGCCAATACATACCGCTTTAACTGGGCGACATCTCCAAAAAATGTGTTCAATCGATTTGTAAAAGAGGGCGAACGTTTTTGGAAGGCCAATCGAATGGCAAAAGCCAATAAATTGGGAATGACGCCAAATGAAGTCATAATACTAGCAAGTATTGTAGATGCCGAGACCATGCGCGACAAAGAAATGCCAATCATTGCAGGTGTGTATTTGAATCGTATACAAAAAGGATGGCCTTTACAGGCTGATCCGACCATCCGTTTTCTGATTACCGAAAAAGGTCGCCAACGGGTGTTGAATGAGGACCTTAAGATCGAAAGTCCATATAATACCTATATCAATTTAGGATTACCTCCAGGGCCAGTTTTGTTGCCGAGCAATAAAGCGGTAGATGCCGTTTTGGATGCGGAGAGTCACGACTACATGTTTTTCTGTGCAAAAGCCGATTTCTCAGGCTATCATGCCTTCGCTAAAGGCCTCTCGCAGCACAATAGAAATGCAGCGGCTTATCGAAGGGAGTTGAATCGTAGAAAAATACTGAGGTAATGGACAAGAAACTGCATGTGGCTATTGTAGAGCCGTTTTATGCAGGGTCTCATAAATACTGGGTAGATCGACTGGTGCAATGGCTTAAAGCAGACATTTTTACGTTTACGTTACCAGGCAGACATTGGAAATGGCGTATGAGTGCAAGCTGCGTACAACTGGCCGAAGAAGTCAATGGAAGCAACCGCGATTTTGATATCTTTCTGGTTACCGATATGCTTGACGTTGCCAGTTTTAAAGGACTTCTGGCCAATCGTTACCAACAAATTCCCATCGTGTTATATATGCACGAAAATCAGGTCGTTTATCCGTTTCAGACAGAATCAAAAGATAAAACCTGGGATCGGCACTATGGTCTAATAAATTATAAATCAATCCGATGTGCCGACCATATTTGGTTTAATTCCCAATTTCATTTGGACGTCTTTTTTAAAGAAATGGAATCTTTTTTAACTCCATTTCCAGAAGGTAAATCGTTGATACCCAAACTTACAGACATAAAAAATTCTTCCGTCGTTGTTCCTTTGGGCATTGATATCGAATTGTTCGAAGAGTATAAAGGTGATAAGAGTACAAAACCAACCGTTCTATGGAACCATCGTTGGGAGCACGATAAGAATCCGGATCTCTTTTTTAATTCGCTTTATGAATTAAGCCAGCAAGGCATTGATTTCGACCTGATCGTTTGCGGAGAAAACTTTAGTCGTAGCCCGGAGGTCTTCTTTAGTATGAAGAAGAAGTTGGCGAAGCACATCATTCATTGGGGGTATTTTGAGGATAGAGTAGACTATATCCATGCCCTTTGGAAGAGTACTGTATTACCTGTAACCTCGAATCAGGAGTTTTTTGGCTTAAGCGTGATGGAAGCCATCGGTTGTGGTGTTCAGCCAATTCTGCCTAACCGATTAGCATACAGTACTTTATATAAAGAATCTACGGAAATTTTCTATCAATCGGATTTGGAGTTTCAACCTAAACTTAAACAAGTATTATTGGGTAAGGCTCCAGATTCCTACACACATTTAGCACAAAATTTTGGATGGAATAAGGTGGCACCAACTTACCTCAACCAACTGACTAAAGTCTTAGCTTAAAGTGTTGTTTTTCTACGCCTGAGCGATTAAAGACGATGCCAAGATGGAATAAATCTACGCTTAGGGTAACGCGTTTGTCTGCACATATTTTTTTCCATGCATTTTGCATTCCCTGAGACCAGTATATATCGTCTATAACCAGACAACCTTCCGAAGTTAGGTGTGCCATAAGTTGATTAACGTAATCCAATGTGGGTTCTTCCTGATGATTTCCATCAATGAATGCAAAGTCAACTGTTTTTAATTCGTTTAATACATCAGGCAACGTATCATCAAAATGTCCAATTCGAATGGGAGCGGAGAGGCCAAGTTGGTCAAGATTTTTTTTGGCCAATTCAGCAATTTCAGGTGAGCCTTCCAGGCTAACGAACGTCGTGTTTGGGCTTGCCATTTGTTGGTAAGCCAGACTAATTCCTAAGGAGGTACCTAACTCGATAGCCACATTTGGGTTGACAAATTCGATGATGTCCGCTAGAACGATACTCAACCTTTTATTTTTTGCTGAGCCTTTTGAAATGGCTGAGATACGACGCTGCTTTTTGGCACCATTATCGCCCAGGTCATCAAAATGAACGATTGAGTGGTCTTGATGGAGAGCATTTCTAAGCTTCTCTATAGCGCTGTACTTTGCACGATTTTTATCCGATTTTCGAAGCTTTCGGATTAGCTTAAAAATCATAGGACTGTGTACGGTAGAAGAGGGTTTTGCACGAACCCAAAACGAGATATAGAGTGCAATACGTTTCCTTAAACCATACCCTTTGGCCATGTGCAAGTCTTTATTCAGATGCAGGTTCGGAATCTTCTACCTCTTTTCTAGGTGGATTCTTTAAATTTTTAATGACTTTAAGTTCTGCGTTCAATCGACCCAATTGCTCTTTGGTTTTTTCAATTTTAGCGCCAATTTCATCCTTCAATTTTTGAGCGCCTTTTGAACGACCAAAGAATTCCATATTGTTCTCCAATGTGCCAATTTCTCCAGACAAGAACTTTATTTTCTTTTTTAACTTAAACTCCTCGTCGCTTAACTTCTGCTTACCAGAAGGCAGTTGAGCAAGGTTTGAATAATGGTCTTTGATCTGACCTTGTTTAAGACTTTGTCTATCCAACTTGAATTTATTGAAAACCGCGTCTGATGATTTGCGATACTTGTTTTCAATATCTTTTTTACTCTTTATTGGAACGTAACCAATGATATTCCATTCTTTTTGAATTGCTTTTAGCTCATCCAATATGGTTTTAGCTGTAGCGCTTTCTAGAATGGCATCCAGTTTAGCGACAAGTGCTTCCTTTTTGGTCAGGTTTTCGGTTTCGGCCTCTTTTCTACCCTCGAACGCTTTTTGCTTTCTATTAAAGAATTCATCACAGGCCGATCTGAATCGTTTCCATATGGTATTGGACACCTTTTCGGATACCGGTCCAATTTCCTTCCATTCGCGTTGAAGTTTCTTGAGTTCGTTTGTTGCAAAATTCAAGTCTTCGCTGTCCTTAACTTCTTCGGCTCGCTTGCAAATGTCTTCTTTAAGAATTAGGTTGGCTTTACGCTCGTTGTTAATCTGTTTAAAGAAAGTGCTTTTGTTGTCGTAGAAGGTATTGAACGAGGATCTGAACTTTTTCCAAACCTCGTCATTTTGTGCCTTAGGCACCTGACCGATTTTTTTCCATTCGGTCATTAAATCGTTCAATTCTATCGTCTTTTCCTTCCACTCTTTAGCCTTTTTAGGCTCCGTTTGGCCAATTAAATCGGCCTTTTCAATCAATATGGTCTTAAGCTCCAGATTTTTCTTTCGCTTTTCCTCTAATCCTTCAAATACAGCCTTTTTTTGTTCGTACACTTTGTCGCACGCTTCACGGAATCGATCCCAAATTTCTTTGTTGAATTCCCGTGGTACAGGTCCTGTATTTCTAAATTCTTCTTGATATTTATTCAGTAAAATGAAGCTTTTCTTTAGCGACTTCTCTGAATTCAGTTCATCTACTTTTTTACATAAGTCAATTTTAACTTCAAGATTTTTCTTTCGGTCTAATTCTTTTAACTCAATGTTAATGGAGTGATTGTCGTAGAACTTGTCGAGTAGAAAGTGGTACGAATCCCAAAGTTCCTGTATTTTTTCGGTAGGTAATACTCGAATCGACTTCCATTCTTGTTGGATACTTTTTACTTCGTCAAGACTTTTTTCGGTCTCATCGGTTTCTGTAATACCTCGAAGTTTCTCTAGAAGGTCTTCCTTCGTCTTTAAGTTCTTGAGTTTTTCTTTTTCAATTCGTTCGCGCTCTTCCATTCGCGCATTTTTAGCCAGATTGAAAACGATTTTAAACTTCTCGCGGTATTCTTCGTCGTTGTATTCAAACTTATCGGCCTCGTTTCCTTCTTCTACAAATTTGTGTAGAGCATCGCGCTTTTCAGCTCGTAGTAGGTCGTTAAACACCGAACGGATTTGCTGGAGTCGTCTAAAGGCGTCTCTAGGTGTGAATTTTTGGTTGGCAGCAATGGCCAGGTCTAATAGCTCGTCTTTGTTCAGCGAGTCTAAATCAACCGGTGTGCTTTCTTCCAGAAGCTCTTCTTCTTCCTCATCGTCTTCAGATGTTTGTTCCGTTTCCGTAGAAGGTGAAGTAGACTCTTCAACAGAATCTAAAGTAGGATCTTCAACAATGATTGGTTTCAGGGTTTCTGTTTCCGGTGCTTCCAAGACCGGTTTATCAGCAGGACTATCTGCCGTATTTTCCACAGT
>CAYZWM010000043.1:8017-21867 GCA_964482155.1 uncultured Chitinophagaceae bacterium
AGGTTGTTTCCTTAGAATTTTCGGTTTCAACAACGTCCGTCGATTCTGTTACCGGTTTATCGGGCACATGAACGTCGGTTTTGTCAACTGTTTTTTCCGTTTGAGGCGTAGCCTCCGGACTTTCTGATGCTGTATTTTTTGGCATAGAGGATAAATCGGCATTAGATGCATTTTCTGATGCTTCGATTTCTTGTTTAGGTAGCTCTTCTTGAGACATGGATTTCTTTCTCTCGTTTCTATTAAGGGCTGCAAAAATGGTACTTTTGAAACGAAATGCAAACACCTATTGAGTAATATGAAAGTTAAAATAATTGAGTGCCCTCGAGATGCCATGCAGGGCTTGAAGTGGTTTGTGCCCACTCAAACGAAAATCGACTACATAAACTCACTGTTATCGGTAGGCTACCATACCCTTGATTGTGGAAGTTTTGTATCTCCAAAAGCGATCCCGCAAATGCGCGATACCAAAGAAGTGTTAGACCATTTGAATGAAAGTGATACCCGACTTTCCGTCATAGTTGCCAACAAGAGAGGAATTGATGATGCGGTAAAACATGACCGTGTTCATTATCTGGGTTATCCTTTTTCCATTTCGGAGACGTTTCAACAACGAAACACCAATCATTCTATTGAGCAAAGTGTCTTCATTGTGGAATATTTATTAGAGCAGTCAGCCAAGTATGACAAAGAATTGGTGGTTTATATATCCATGGGCTTTGGAAACAACTACGGCGATGAATGGAGTGCCAACATTGTTCAGGATTGGGTGGGACGACTAGAAACCCTGGGGGTGAATTCCTTTTCCATCAGCGATACGGTTGGTGTTTCAAACGAAACGAGCATCCAATCCGTGTTTGGAAAATTAGAACCAAATTTGAGTACATCTGAATTTGGGGCACACTTCCATACGCGAAAAGACGATTGGGAGATTAAAATAAAAACTGCCTGGGAGAATGGTTGCCGTCGGTTTGATGGTGCTATTCATGGTTATGGTGGATGCCCTATGGCAGAGGATGACTTGGTGGGAAATATGCCTACCGAAAACGTAATTCAGTTTTTTGACGATAAAGATGTGGAACATGGTTTGGATTCAGAAAACTTTGGAAAGTCAATGACCATTGCAAACAATGTCTTCGGTTAAAAACCGTTCGACGTGGTTGTTGATAGGCATGGTATGCCTTATCGTTATTTTAAGATGGTACATCATTTATCTGTTTCCAGTTTCAACGATGGACGGAACCTGGTCAAACAGTCTGGCATTTTCGTTTATTAATAATCAAGACGGGTTTAATACGTTTTATCAGCTCCACGCCAGTCGGTTCTATGGGTTCTGGGGTGTTCCATTTTTCTATTTCTTCGAGAGTGAATATGCCATATTCATCCTCCATGAACTGGTCAAGTTGGTGCTGTGCATTACGGTTTTTAAGATTCTTTTCCGAAAAGAAAAAAAGTGGGCCATCACCTTGTTTATTGTTGTGCTGTTCTTTCTGGATAAAGAATTGATCAATATGAGAGAGGAATTACTGCTTGGAACCCTAATTCTTCTTTTTCACAGCTATTATTTGCGATTGGGAAACAAGTACACCGTTCCAGCCATTTTATTCTTTATCCCACTATACCTTCTTCACCCAATCGCCGGACTTTTCCATGTTCTAATTTATCTAAGCCTACACATTCACCGAGGAAGAGAATTTTATACCCTACTCAATACTCGCACTGTCTTACTCTCTTTGATGGTTCTTGGATTCTGTATCTTTTATACGTTTCAAACATCGTATGGACAGATGCAGTTGTATGAAGCTGGGTTCAGGGTGAATAAATCATTTGAATTGGGCAGTTTTGCCTTTTTCTTAAAGTTGTCATTTCCGTTGGTCTTGGGACTTTTATTATACAGAAGTCGATTTACCCAATTTAGAAGATACACGGTATGGCTACTGGTCATGTTTACGATTATTGGTTTAATAGGTGGGCATTATTATTTTGTATATGCCTTTATTTTTACGGTTTTAAGTGTCATAAATCAAGACGTCAAACCAAAGGCGATAAAGAGAAACTACACTCCTTATTTAGGTGCATTGGTGGCAGTTTCAGGTTTTCTGTCCATTTTTCATTTTTTCTATGTTTACCATGAGTCACCAACGTATACGCAGACGGCAAAAGATATAATTTATGAATTAAAACACCTGGATGAATCGGATTCGACGGCCAAAGTGTATATCGATAATCGATTTGCGATGCCTTTACTTGATAAGCCCAATACACGAATGATGTTAAACGGGATGCCGTTTTTTCTGTGGTCGAAAGATTCAATTAAAATGGGGGATGTTCTTCTGGTTACGGAAGAGTTAGAACTTGAGAAATTGATGGGATCCGAATATGGGCAAAGATTGTCATGTACCCCTGTTGTTACACCTACAATTGGCGTATATTCGTTAAGCTCACTGTACAAGGTCAGAGTACATCGCTACGGTCTTTGGAGGTGTGACGTGGTAAATTAATAATATCTAATGACTAAATTATTTTCTTCTGTGATTTGTATGCTTGTGTGTTTTTCTTCCATGGCTCAGGTTGGTACGGTTGCCGATGTAACCATAGCCATGAGTCAGGGTTCACATAGTGGATTTAAAGTCTTAATACCTGAGGCCAATGCCAAAGACGCTGCAAAAGCCTGGGAGAGATTGATGAAGGACTATGGTGCGAAAACGAATAAGATTAATAAGTCGGACGAGATGATAAGCGAAAATGCGCTGATTCAGTCCATTGAAGACAAGCCGATTACTGTATACGCCAACTTTAATGAAACGCCAGACGGGGTTTATATGAACGCTTTTTTCAAGCGGGGAGACAACTATTTAAATTCATCAAACCATCCACAAAAGTCAATTGCTGCCCGGGGTTTGCTTCGCAAGTTTGCCAACTCAACGGCATTGGAAGCGGTAACGGTTAAGGTAGCTAGAGAAAGTAAGAGTCTTGATAAACTTGGGCGAGAGAAAAAGAGTCTTGAAAAGGACAAAGAGGGGTATGATAAAGACATCAAGAAGGCCAAGGAGACTATTGAATCTCGAGAATCGGATATCGAAAAAAACACGCAGGATCAAATTGCGAAGAACCGGGAAATGGATGAGCAGAAGCAGTTGTTAAATGAGATTAAGAAGGAGTTGGGGAAGTATAAGTAGGTAATCACGGTTTGCTGTCTTTACGTTATCCTTAAATAGAGCAAGGTTTTACCACAGCTGTTATAAACCATTAAAGAAAATCCATTGATGTTTGGACGAGATTAAAATAGACGAAAATATCCAGTCTTCTTGCCTAGCTCGATCTTCGTATAGTGAGGAGTTAATATTTACTATAATTTTATGTTGAGAAAATTCCAATACATCACAATTGTATTAGGCATAACGCTAATACTCCCAATAGGTGGGTGTTCAAATGTTCATGAGCAACGGTCTGATATCCAATCCTATGAGTTTACCGTAAATTTTCCACTTTCTTCAGAATGGAAACCTATCGACCAAGATACGATGCAAAGACAATATCAGGAGGGCGTTAAGCAAGTATATGACGTTTCAGGAGAAACGATTGAAAATCAATTAATTAACTTAGCTTCATATCAGAAATCGAAAAAGTCAAGTTTGATTTGTACGATTGAAAGATTTGATACTGTTGAAACTAGTTTTAAGTCAATGTTGGATTATTCTAATAACCTTGTACATCAAGGTTTAATAGATATGGGGTTCCAAGTTACAGAGGAAATAGATTTTTTGAAGTTCGGTGAATTATATTTTCATGTTTACAAGGTTGACCTCTTTTCCGATTCTTTGTACCGAGGAAGTGAAGTAATTCTTAGCAAATATATTGATGGGTTTCATTTTAATATTTTACTAGTATTCGACAATGTAAAGGACCAGGTTGAATTGTTCGAAGCTGTAGGTAATCTAAAATTGGTATATGGCGATACCAAAGAACCCTAACTGGTCGAAGATGGTCGGATGGCTCTGTGGGATGACATCTTAGTTCTTGGACTTGTCCAGGCATTCGACGAAGGAGAATCGTCTAGGAACATCGTCAGGGACTTGTCCAGGCATTCGACGAAGGAGAATCGTCGGGATAAAAGCAAGGCTGCACCTTGCCTACGAAATACCAACCAAGAAGAATGGGATTAATGATTTGCGGAGTCAATTGTAATTGATGTAGCTCGATAAGCTACAGGCTTATCATTATTTGTAGGACGAAGATATCCAAGCTGTGGGCCTAACTCAATACACGACCAGAGGGGCTCATAAGAGGAGAAACCTTTTTCTATTCGTTGCTCACGAAGTTTCTTACATAGGTAAAATTGTGGTGTGTCAATAGCTTGAATTATAAATTGGAATAACAAGATTCTTTCGTAAATTGTCAATCTCTAGGGGGGAACCTTTAACAATTAAACTAAATAATTAAAACAATGAACAAACAAATGCTAATGCTAACATTCTTGTTAGTGTCATCTGTGCTTTGTGCACAGGCTCAAACTCTTTCGCTTTTGAACGGGCAATTTGAAAATTGGACAACCGTAAATGGTACAGATTATCCTAATGACTGGAACATTTCTGATACATCAGAAGTGAAAAAGTATATTAGTAAAGTGACTGACGCGGGAGAAGGTAGTTTTGCCATCAGATTTGACTCATATTCGGGTTTGGAAGCACCTTACGTTGAAATAGGAGATACAATACCAGATGGTGTTTCAGTGGATCAAATTGAATTTAAGGTAAAAACTGATAGGATAAGCAACCCTTTCACCGATGGAGCAGTAATCAGGATTGTAAAGTATAACAAAGATTGGGATTATCTTGCAGAACAGATAATTAGAATTTCCGATAATACCAGAGGTTGGGTTGGTGTTACACAAAGAGTAAGCTTAGGTTCGACCAAATACCTTTTGGTATCACTCGAGTTATGGGATTTTTCAAAATCTGGGGCCTATGCCATTTTTGATGATATTAAGTTTACCAAAAAAACTGTTGGAATTGCTAAGACCGAAGACGTTGTAACAGCAAAGATATACCCTAATCCAGTATCTGATTATTTTGTGATAGAAAGTGAAACACCTATTACAACACTAAAAATTATTAATCACTTAGGACAAACCGTAAAACGAATTGATACACCTTTGAAAAGTGAGCAAATAGATGTTACGGATTTAGCCATCGGAGTTTACACAGTTCAAGCTACCATAAAAGACGGAGGGGTAATTTCAAAAAAGTTGGTAAAAGAGTGAGAATTTGGTATAATCACCCAATGGATTAGATTTCCCATTACAAATACAATATTGGCAAAAAAGGCAGTGAGATTCACTGCCTTTACTATGTATTCAATTAAAGAACTATTTAAGCCAGTATTTTTCTGAAGCTTTAAAACCAATCCACTTTCCATCTCGACTCTGGTCAAAGATGGTCGGATGGCTCTGTGGGATGACATCTTTGTCCTTGGACTTGTCCAGGCATTCGACGAAGGAGAATCGTCTGGGAACATCGTCAGGGACTTGTCCAGGCATTCGACGAAGGAGAATCGTCGGTATAAAAGCAAGGCTGCACCTTGTCTACGTAAAACCAACTAAGAAGAATGGGATTAATGATTTACGGAGTCAATTGTAATTGATGTAGCTCGATAAGCGACAAGATTATCATTATTTGTAGGACGAAGATATCCAAGCTATTGGCCTAACTCAATACACGACTCGTTGTGTAATCATTTTGGCTGAAAACCTACCTTATGCCTATTATTGTATGAGGATACCTAATTCATAACTTTAAACGAAATGGTCGACGCAAAAAAAGCCAGTGAACGTTCAATCGATTACCTGCAATCATTCTTCCCAGAAGCACTGAATATTATGATGGAAGAGCTCGAACAGTCCGACGACAAAACGTGTTGGGAGGTTACCTTGAGTTTCGAAGTTACACCAACAATTCCTTCCGAACTGTTGTCCGTCAAAAAGACAGTGTTGTACAAGATATTCAGCGTCGAGAAAAAAAGTGGTGAAGTCATCTCCATGAAGATTCGTAATATGGGAAATGAACTGAAATAGCGGGTGAACCTCACCTTCTCCAGTCGATTTCTATGACAATATCAAGTGATTTTTGTAACTAATTTCGTCAGGCCATGCGCAAGTGACTTGTCCAGACATTCGACGAAGTAGAATCGTCTGGATTAAAGCAAGGTTGCACCTTGCCTTCGATTACCTAACCAATTAGGGTTAATGCGAAACGATGACATATGGTTTTTTATTTAAGGTGTACGTCAGCGACATACGCCCTTGATAGATGAACAAGTTTTCCATTCCCCAAAATCCATTAATGTATCGAACACCTGCGTCTATTTTTACGTTAAGGTTTCGCTTAAAAGACCGCCCATAGCCTAAAGACCCAATGTACATTCCATTGTCATCTGTTGACTTCTTTGCTCTAATGGATGCATTGATCCGATGCTGTTTGTATTTGTATGTAGCCAGTACATTGATTCCATTAAAGTTTAATGTGTCGACACGAGGGGTAACGTTACTTTTTAGAAAAGATGTATTCAGAGTTAGTTTGGATGTTTCCAAATTTTGGGATATCAAAAGTATTCTTGTTTCAGTTAACAGGTTGTTGAGCTGAAAATATTCCACGGCTGATTTCGTATACGTCGCTAACCAGAAGAACCGCTTGAATTTATATGTTTTGCGATAGTTTATGCCGACGATTGTCGTCGATAACCTATTATTGGTACGAAACAAAGTGTCCTGGTGATTGTTTCCTTGCTCAAACGGAAGGTGCGTAATCTGAAAATTGGGTTTTTTGCTAAAACTTGAATAGGCCATGTATCCTAACCCTTTGAGCGAATTAGTAATTTGAGAAGTTTCAGATAGGTTGTTTACAAAGTTCTTATGAAAAACCGAAACGTGGATTTTCTTGTTGAACAACTTTCGTTTGATTTTTATGTCAGATTGACGATAATCTCTTCGATGAAAAGGTGTTCCAAGAGAGTTAAACCCTAATTTTTTCTGTTGAAAGGCAACCTCTACGTTAGTCTGCTCATCGATTTTGCCACTTACTTTAACATTGATACTTGATCGAACAGATAAACGTTCTCCAAAACTCATATAATCACTCAAATTGATAAAATCAATATCGGATGAAGTCAAACTCTGCCTGTTGGAGTTAAACGAAGAAGCTAGAAACTCTCCTTTGATCCGAATAGATTCAAGTGGAGAGAATTGGAAATCAATACCAGTCACTAAGTTTTCCTTTGGCATGGTTACGTCACCTTTTAATGGATCCCATAGTTTGGTAGCCAGAATGGAGAATTGATTATTAGCCTGGCCGAAGCCAAGTTTTAAACCGACTACATTTCTATTGTATATGTTAGCTACCTGTTCACCCGACAAATTGGAGTAATTTGACAATGTCTTTCCACCTGTAATTTGGACGTGCCGGTTACCTGTGCTTATTGACGTGTTAAGACCTCGAACGGATATTCCACTAAGTGAATTTTCGGAAAAATAAGGGTTGGAATTTCCCAAATCAAGTTTTTGAATTGACTGAATAAACTGATTGTCGTTGAAAAGCTGTTTTACTTTTTGTGTCCTGGAATTTTGGATAGAGTCCTTCTTATGTTGTGCGCGCCCGACAAGCAAATTGTAAATCGAATCCCTTTTGTTCGACAAATCATAAATTTGCCTGGCTTTGTTATAATAATTTAGAAGCTCATTTATCTGTTGCTTTTTCTGTTCGCAATTTTGCTTTAAATCTTCATATTCTCTTCTTCGTTGATCGTATTCACTGGTAATATTGGTTTTGCGCTTAGCAATCTCTGAACTATCAAGCCTGTGCATAGACTTTTTGGTTAAGGAGTCTTTCTTTGAATACACCCGGTCAACTGCATTATCTTGTAAGCGATTCATACTATCTAAATATTGCTTGTCATCAAATTGGAATTTAGCCTGCGTTTGACCTATCGTTTCTTCCAGTTTGGACAAATTAGACATTTCACTTTTTAATAGATGTTGGATATCACTCAAGTAACGGTCCAAACGTTCTTGTTCTAATTTGTTGTCCTGAACACGTTTCTTTGCATCTTTTAGTTCACTTTTCGCTTTTTCTTCTACTCGATTCCGGATGTCGCTAGGGTCAAAGTGTAAACCAAAGGAATTGGAATTATAGAAGGTGTTATCCTCTGTGGTATAGTACACGTCCGCATTAAAGGGAATGCCTAACAGAGAGACTTTTGGTGTTGCATACACCCGTGTATAAATAGGCTCGCTCAATTGGTATGGCAGCCTTTTATTTGAGACATAACTTTCAATTCTAACTACCCCAGAAACACTCGAATTCGATGTTAGAAAAGAATACCCCCAGTTTAGGGTATTAGACAAAAAACCGTTGGACGTATCCATGTGATTTGTTATGGCTTGCTTTTTTTCTATAATAAAGTTCTCACCAGGTACGTCAAATAGCCCAATTGGATTTAAACTGGCAAAGAAAACGCGTTGTTTTTCCTTTAATCTTGCTGTGTCGAAATTAGAATTTATTCGGTGTGAAACCTCATAAGTAGAATCGTAATTAGTCAGAACCTTTTTTGTGCGCCCACCACTGTCGTTCGTAGAATCTGACACTTGAGCAGAGCAAAAAACAGATGTACAAATCAGCGCCAAAAAGAGAAATGTTGGTTTGGCTTTTGTTGGTTTCATGGAAAACAAATATAGTTTAAATTCGATATCTCCTAAATTAACAGAATCGTGAATGACCAATAATTCAATTTGAATTAACCTTATATAATGCCAAATATCCGACATGTAAAAATGCTAAATAACAGGTTGTTTTTTTAAGTATAGAGCAAAATGAAAGTCAAACTTCCACAGGTCGCTGGCGTCTAATAAACGACAAGGGTCTGGGTTGCAAAAATGAGTATACTATGTGAATATTCTTAAAACGCTTGCTACCATTGGGTTTGGCTACTTTTTACAGAATTTAGTGTCCAATAAAAAATTCACTAGGTTTTGCTATGTTTTAATCAGCAATATTTTTGAACTTTGACCTCGACCAATTTATAACAATAAATGAACATGAAAAGACTCACATTAGCCATTGCACTCTCTCTAATTTTAACGTCGTATGGTCTGGCACAGGTTTCATTATTTTTGACTCCTTCCAATCAGTTTGGTTTTAAATCCGAGAACGTTTGGGATTTAACGTTAACGAATTTAAATGATGAATCAATCAAGGTATATTTTGATGCTACGATTCAGAATGATCAACAAAAGGAAATTGTTCATTTAACTTCAGAGGTGGTTTCCATACCCAAAGGAAGTATGCAGTTTAATTCCATTGTACTTTCAACAGTTTCTAAAAGTTATAGAGATGAAGATGCATCCGTTTATGAAGCAATGACAGGAGAACTTCCTCCTGGTGTATATCAATATTGTGTTCAGTTGGTCTGTGTTGATCAACAATGTATGGAAGTTGTTGGCTTTGAGCGGTCGATAAAGCAATGTGAGACCATAGAAAAGGAAACCATCACCCCATTAATGTTAGCCATTCCAGAGGACGAGGCTAAGCTATCGACTACAAGACCGGACTTTAGCTGGATAGCACCAATGCCAATTGGAGGAAATCCAGAACTTACTTATCGAATAAAGCTTGTTGAGTTAACCGAAGATCAGAGCCCAGAGGATGGTATCAAGAGAAACCGAGCCTTATATCAGGCATCAGAAGTTTTCGGCACGAGTTTACCCTTTCCACAGGAATTGGAGGATCTTGTTGTTGGGCAGAACTATGGTTGGCAGGTTGAGGCATGGTTAGGTAGAACATTTGTGGCGGTGTCGGAAGCCTGGGAGTTTGAGGTCGAAGAGGATGAAGAGGAATTTAGAGCAATGCCTTATGTGCGTTTAAAGAAAACGGATGTATCGACGTATAATGCGGTAAATAATTTGAAATTTATTTACAACGAACCGTTAAGACAAAACACATTGGCAATCCATTTTTATGACGCACAAGGTATAGATGTGACTCCAGAAGATGTCCTGTTTCAGACGCGCTTCGGTGATAATAAATTTAATCTGGATATGAGGCGATATGACTTTGTATCGGGTAAGGATTACAAAATGGAAATAACGGCTCCGAATGGAGAAAAATACAGCTTAAAGTTTAAGTATATATTTCAGTTTATAGACTAACCAGGTTTAGAATACATTTTATGAATCAGACGCTTAAAACATATATATGTAATGGCATTGTTGGCTCTCTACTGTCGATAGTGGCTTTGTCTGGATGTCAACAAAAAATGACATCTACCGATTATTTCAATTATTTTAATTCCTATCAAAAAGAGTCTTATGTGGAGGCCAAAAAGAATGGAATTATTTATAAGCTTCAATACAGACCGATGGAGTACCAGGCGTTAAACGCCTTAAAGGGGACTGGTAATATAAACAAGAAGGAGGTTCAACATCAGATCGACTCTTTTGGAGATAATCAGATGTATTGCCTTCGTATAGGTTTAGAAGAAACCAATAAAGATGTGATGAAATATAATCTACTGGATGAAAGCGAATATTACCATCGTATCGAACTATTGAATAGTGCGTTTTCCCAATTAACCTGGGGTTTGTCTGGTGAAGATACCATTTATACCGGTTTTCATCATTTTGAACGTGCGTACAAAAAGTGACCATTTATCCAGGTGATGTTTTCGATGAGTGACCAACAGGACCGCAACCCAGATAAGATCGTATTTGACGATTTCATTTTTAACCAGGGCGAAGCAATTGTCTTCGAGAATATGAACCAATACAACAACAGATTACCAAAACTCGGATTATGAAATTAGTAAATAATTGGAAAAGTCGACAGAAAAAAGCCCTTGTCCTTATAGGATTGATGGCTTTGGACACACTATTGCCTTTATCAGCAGTCGCATTGACAGGTGGGCCTTCACAACCGGAGGTTCAGAGTTTTGAACCCGTAGGTACCAGTGAGATGGTCGACATCTTTAGTGGTGATTTTAACTACAACATCCCGTTGTTGGATGTGAACGGATATCCAATCAACATCGCTTACCATGCAGGCGTGTCTGCCGATCAGGAAGCCAGTTGGGTAGGATTGGGATGGAACATAAACCCAGGTACGATTAATCGGAGTGTTAATGGATTGCCAGACGATATGAATGGAGAGACCATTACTAAGGAATTAAACATGAAAGACAACTGGACTCTCGCGTTGACCGCGAATTTGAGTTTTGAATTGTTTGGAAAAGACCTTAAAAAATTAAAAAAAGCACTGAAAGCGAGCGGCAGTACAGCCAAAACAGGAGAACTGTCGTTTAACCTGGGAATTAAATATAACTCATATCGAGGTTTGGGTATGAACTGGGGCGCTGGTTTGTCTAGTGAGATTACAAAAAAAAGTGGACTTAACGCCGGCCTTTCTATTGGCTATTCTGATGAAGGCGGTATGGACATTTCTCCATCGTTAAGCATGTCGGGTAAAGAAAAAGATAAGGGTGGATCAGGTAGGTTTCAAGTCGGAGGAACGTTTAACTCAAGGGCAGGTATGCGCTCCATGAATGTGTCCATGTCTGCAACACAGGAATACAAATTAAAACAAAAAGATGGGGATATAAAAAAATACAGTGCGTCTGGAAGAGCAAGTGGTATGTATACATTTGGATCCAGCACTTATTCTCCGGGTATCAGCACGCCTTTTTCGGGCTTTGGAATTGATTTCAATTACAAAAACGGGACGGAAATTTTTGGACTTGCTCCGACGTTGACCCTAGGAGGTTCATACAGTAATCAATATATCTCTGATGCCAATCAAACCATAAGCAAAGTGGGGTATGGCTATTTATACGAGCATGACGCACCACAAACGTCAATTGCAAGTGAACGTGATTTTATCCTCGATTTTCAACGTCAAAATGAACTTCCCCTAATGGAAGTAACGCCTTATCTGCCGTGGGCCCAGCATACCAACGATATGTATGGCGTATCTGCTCAAGGTGTAGGTGGAACGTATCGGTTATTTCGCAATGAAGTGTCCGTTCTGCATGATGATCATCGCAAATCCAAAGACAAAGGTTTTAGATTGGGATTTGAAGCTTCTGGGTCACCAAATCTTGCGAATGGCGGTCTTAATTTAGGTTTTAATCACAGTGGCTCAGAATCTGGGTTATGGGCAGATGGTAACGGCCTTTTGGGTAGGATTGGCTCGGTCAACAATACATTTGATGAAGCACATTATACAAGCCAAGGGAATAAGGCCAAACATTATTATGCGGACAATGTGGACTATGAGCCCGCTTATTTTAGGGAAGTCAATGAACTGATTCCTCAAAACGAAGACTTTCTTGATTTAATTGATCATGAGAAAAACCTACATCCTAAGGTGTTTCCAAATTTGCTTTCAGGCAACGATTTTCCAAGAACGGCGAGGGTTAATAATACACTCTATGATTATCAGAACAAACCCATAAAGTTGCAATCTGATAAAACCGAAAACATTGGAAAGGAACGAACCAAGAGGAACAAATTGTTTACCTATTTGACAGGGAAGGATACGGCCTTTTGCTTGTCAAAATCGATTCAATCGATTCAAATTAACTCGGAATATATAGATGGCGTTTTACCGGACACAACCATAAGTAGGAAAGATGGCTATTTCCGTAAATCGTCTCACATATCCGAAATCTCGATTGTTAACAATGATGGATCTCGTCATGTATTTGGAATACCGGCCTATAACAAGTTACAGGTTGAAAAATCGTTTCGTGTTGGAGTAGCGTCAGCCGCTGACAAAGCCAATGGCCTGGTGGCCTATGCCAGAGATGTGGATGACACCAAAAATAATATTCAGGGTATTGATCGGTACTATTCATCAACAACAACGCCTGCATATGCGCATTCCTATTTAATCTCAGGTGTATTATCGCCAGATTATGTAGATATGACTGGCAATGGAATTTCAGAAGACGATTTAGGTTCTGCGGTTAAATTCAATTACACACGAACCAATAGTGCGTTTCGATGGAGAACGCCTTATAAAACTGACCGAGCTAAATATGCGGAAGGCCAACATTCGGATCAAACCGATGGGATGGGCAGCATCGTCTACGGTGAAAAAGAAATATGGCACGTTCACAGCATTGAAGGTAAAACCCATATTGCCCTGTTTAAAATATCCCAGCGGGATGACGCATTAGGCGTAGCGGGTAAAGATGGAGGTAAAGACTTAAGCCAGCGCCAGTATAAACTCGATAGTATCCAACTGTTTTCAAAACGCGATTTGATTGTAAACGGATCAAATGCTGTACCCATCAAAACAGTACACATGGAATACGATTATGAATTATGTCCTGGGGTAGCCAATCAGGTAGATACCACAAAAGGAAAACTGACCTTAAAGAAAATTTACTTTACGTATGGGAATTCCAGAAAAGGAAAACTAAACGCTTACAAATTTAGCTACGACAACACCAATGCGTCGTATCACTTAATGTCTTATGACATGTGGGGAAGTTATACGCCTTACAAAACAGCGCCTTCCAATGCAGAATCCCCTTACACAAATCAAACACAGGCTACAGCTGATGGCTATGCAGCTATGTGGAATCTCAATAAAATTGAACTACCCTCTGGAGGAGTGATCAATGTGTCGTATGAAGCTGACGACTATGGGCACGTACAAGACAAACGCGCCATGTCGATGCTTCAAGTCAAGCAATTTGGGCTCTGGGATAGTGACAATAATAAATTTGTGAGAGAAGCAGCCCTTTATGGAGAAGGAGGTAACAAAGAACAATACGACTATGTCTTCTTCGATTTAAAAAATGAT
>CAYZWM010000044.1:0-21668 GCA_964482155.1 uncultured Chitinophagaceae bacterium
TTGTTCTTGTATGGGTACTATCACAACCTGCTGCATTGGTATATACTTTAACCGCTACTACCGAAGCATAATACGTCGTTCCATCCCAGATTGTACTATCACAAGCCGTTACCGAACTTGATCCCGTGTTAGGTGCTTTAATGGTTATGCTCGTATTGGCTGTTGATACACAAGGGTTTACCGTATGGGTAACGGTATAACTGCCTGGCGTAGAGCCACTCACATCAATTTGGCCGGTAGTCGTGTTAACAAATACCAAACCCGATGTTGAGCTAAATGTACCCGTTCCACTCTTGGTAGGGGTTGGATCTGAGTCATTAGTACAATAGGAGCTTCCCCCATAGGAGAACGAGGCATTACCAGGTGTAGTTACTGTGGCCGTTGCTGTACCGCAGCTGCCAGGTGTAACACAGCCACCTTGACCGCGGACCCAGTACTGGGTTGTTGAACCTGGAGAAACGCTAAACGTCGTTCCTGAAGTTGATCCTGCTGACGATCCACCGCATGAACCTGTATATAAATGCCATGCTGTGGCACTGTTCAAAGTACCCGAAACCGTTATTGTTCGGCTACTCCCCGAACAGCCCGAAGATGGTGATATGGATACCGTTGGTACCGTTGGATTAGAACATGAACCTTGTCCGGTTATCAATATTTTATCGAGTCGTCCTCCACCAGGATTAACACTGGCCCTACCTGAGGTACAAAGCCATCGTATTTGTACAACGGCTTGGTTATTCATGGCAGCAGGCAAACTGACGGCTGACGGCGAATATCCACTACAACTTGTAGAAGACGTACTGTATGCCGCAGTGAGGTCAGTCCAACCACCTGTTGAAGCCAATCTGTACTGAAATTTAAACGCAGTTGGTCCATTTGTGAACCTGTGCTGATTAAAAGAATACTTCAAATTCGTATAACCTGTCGTTTTAAAACTACCACTGGTCCAGGCATCACCTGCATCAATATTATTGGAAATAGCCTCCTGAAACCCACAACCAACCCCCGAATAAAAGGCGCCACCTGTGGAAATGGAAACACCTGTGTTACCGGTAATCCCAGCGTTGCTACCGGCTGAGAAAAAGTCCCATTTAATAATCGTCGTTTGGCCATTCGCCGATTGGGATAAAAATAGACAAAGGATGACACTCAGTAAAGTGACTACACTTCTTTTCATAATTTAATTTTTTGTATGTGATAAATAAAAAATTTGGTAATTGTTGAAATCGAGCCTTTACAGGCCAGGGGGTATCCCAAAGGATCAAAAATAAAGGCACTCCTACGGAGCAATTGGATACGCATATGACTACAACAATAAGACGTTCTTTTCATAGTGAACTTCTGAACTTGTCAACATATCCACTACAAAATGACTCAGGAAAGTTCGTTCAAAAATGACATATCTCAAAGAAAAATATGCATTATCACCTTTTGGAGCATGGACACTAAGCCATATTTGGTGAACAATGATTTAATTAAACAGTGCAACAATGAAGCAATGTATCAATGAAGCAATGTAACAATGCTTTGCTCTTCCGAAGCGGCTACGCGTAGAAGAGAGGCAATAGAATAAAGGACTAAATAGCTTAGTCTCAGCATCCTACGTTAATAGTCTGTGGATAATATAAAAAATTCAACTTGTTTGAGAATCACAGGCGTCCAGGGACGTAACAAAAAAGGCTTTGCTATCCAACGATAAACAATGCCCTTATTGATATAGTAGATTTTATACTACATGTCCATACGTACCTGGTTTCGTATAAGGTCTTCAAAGTCTTCTCTCTTACGAATTAGATGTGATTGGCCCTGATAGATCATTACTTCCGCTGGTCGATACCTTGAGTTGTAGTTCGAACTCATGCTCATAGCATATGCACCTGCATTATGGATTGCAAGAATATCACCTTCTCGAACCTCATTCAGTTGCCGATCATAACCTAACGTATCCGTTTCACAGATGTAACCAACCACAGAGTATACCCGTTTAGTCCCTTTGGCATTACTCAAATTGGTAATGTGGTGATAGGCATCATACATTTGGGGTCGTAGCAAATGGTTCTGGCCACTATCAACACCTACAAATACGGTAGATGTGGTTTGCTTTATCACATTTGCTCTAACAAGGAAATACCCACTTTCACTGACTAGAAACTTGCCAGGCTCAAACCAAAGTTGAAGCTCCCGGCCATATTCCTGACAAAACTCTTTGAATTTGGCGGTAATCTTTTGTCCCAAATCTTCAATATCCGTGGTCACATCATCCGGGCGGTAACCCACCTTAAACCCTGAACCAAAATCCATAAACTCCAGGTCTTTAAACTCCTTTGCTGCATTGAACAATAACTCTGCACCCGTAAGGAAAACCTGAGAATCTAATATATCAGATCCGGTATGCATGTGCATTCCGTTTACGTGGATGTCATACGTCTTAACCACTCGAAGCACATGTGGAACCTGATGAATAGATATTCCAAACTTGGAATCAATATGACCTACGGAGATATGAGAATGCCCTCCAGCCATTATATGCGGATTCAAGCGTACACACACCGGCACACTCGATCCATAGGCATCTCCAAATTGTTCTAAAATGGAAATATTATCGATGTTAATCTGAACACCGATCTCCACAGCTCGTTTGATCTCATCGAACGAAACACCGTTAGGCGTATATAGAATTTCCTTCGGCTCAAAACCTGCTTCCAGCCCCAGTTTTACCTCTTGGATGGAAACTGTATCTAAACCACACCCCTCGTTACGTAATAATTTGAGAACACTAATGTTTGTTAACGCCTTGCAAGCATATTTTATCTTTAGGTCTATTCCTTCAAATGCATCGTTCAAACGTTTGTACTGTTTGACAATTTTATCTGCATCATAAACATAAACTGGTGAACCGAACTCTTCTGCAACTGTAAGTAAATCAACCCCTTGGATTTGATAACTTGATTCTTCTAATTCCATTAATAAAATATATACTTATAAAAAAAGCCTTTCTGCATCGGCAAAAAGGCTTAACTATCTTTTCCCGCCGAATCGTTATGGCAAGCTTTTCTTAAAATCACTGTATCGGGTTTCAAAGCGTTCTCCAACTTTACCCCCTTTATCTTCCCAATACGTTTTAATATCTTCTACCCTATTCTCCGGGTTCGGGTGAGTGCTCAAAAATTGAGGTCCACTCGTACTACCCAAATCAATAATCTTTTCAAAAAATCGTGCTGCACCTCTCGCGTCATATTGCGTTGGATACAAGTAATCTACCGAACGCATATCCGACTCAGACTCATTGGCTCTACTGTAACTCAAACCAAGCATTCCCTTGGCTATTTGGGCCAACGTGCCCTGATCGTTTCCAAACAAAATTGCAAACAGCACATCCGTTCCATATTGCTTTGTTAATGCTTCTGTCGAATGTCTTTCATCTGCATGGGCTATTTCATGTCCCATTACCCCGGCCAACTCATCTTCTGAGGCCAGAAATTTAATTAGTCCCGTATACACATATATATAGCCTCCAGGAGTACAAAAAGCATTCAAAATAGAATCGTCTTCAATAATCTTTGTTTGCCAAAGAAAATCATCTTTATGCTGAACCATCCCACTATTGAGAAGGGTATCCGTTATCCGTTGCAAATGCCCATAGGCTTCTGGAAACGCCGCACTATCAAGAATTGGATACGTAGCTGGATCCGATTCGATTTCGGCTGCTACCTGAGCACCTAAATCAATGTCATCCTGCAACGTAAACAGATTAATGGTCCGTTTATTACCTTCATCATCTTTACAACCATTCATAAAAACCAATGGAGTAAATAAAAGAATTGCAATACGTAAGATGCGTGTTGTTTTGTTCATTTTAAAAAGTCTACAAATGTAGCGAAGTTGGGCAAACATTTACACCCCCAAATATTTTACATACTACGCGTTAAAGGCATTTATAAATCTGGTGTAAATAATGAATTAACTCGGATCAATTCATGACTAAAACGGATAGCCAATGGCGAGGTTCCAAACCGGCCGTTTAAAGATCCAGTTATCGACTAATGCCTGACGGATTACAGCCCGATCTTCTAATGGAAAGTTGGGATCCCAAATGGGTACGCCTAAGTCGGCTCGGATTAATAGAAAATTAAGATCAAATCGAAAACCAACTCCGGTGTTTACCGCAAATTCCTGGGTAAACCTATCCACCTTAAATTCTCCATTGGGAAACAACGTATCGGATTTTAGATTCCATACGTTTCCAACATCCACGAAAAGGGCACCGTTCAGGTCAATCACATTGTTAAAAACGTTAAAACGATATTCAATATTTCCTAATAGTCCGAGTTCACCGGTTCGAGACAATTGGAGATTGTCTGCAGCAGAAAAAGATCCTGGACCGACTGTTCGCAATCGCCAACCGCGTAAATAATTAGAACCACCACTTGTAAATCGTCGTTCGTAAGGCAAAACGGATTGTTTCCCAATAGGAACTCCAATACCACCAAAGACTCTAAGCACCAATGAATTGAATTTATTTACTTCAATATTGTACCTAAAATCCATATCGGTTCGAATAAACGTGGAATGGTTAACGCCAAATTTTTCACCATAATTACTGATTTGTGGAAGCCACAATCCTGCAATTTCAAGCAAATTGGAATTGATCAACCAATACCGCGTATCCCCTTTCTTTTTTGACGAATAGTATCCACTAATCCGTTGACTGGTAATTAGGTTGTTTGTAAAAATTCGATCCAAACTTTGGAGGTAGCTCGCACTGGCTTGATCATACAGTCTTGATTTATAGGTTGCTTCGTTTAAACTAATGAGTAAAGGAGAATACGATATGCTAAAATTATTGTCAGCTATAACATACGTATACGCCAGTGGAAGTAGATTTCTTCTGTAAAACGGGTTTGTTTCAAACAAATAACTTGCCGTAAAATTGGTCCTTACCGAGTTCACTTTTAAGGCATTCCCCTTCTTTCGGAAGAACAACAACTGTGGTATTTTGAGTTCTACACCGAACTCCTGAATAAACGTACTAAACACCGTGCTGCTGTCTGACGTAAATTGGGTTTCTAACGCTGTGCGGATGTTAAAATCCAATTCTTCGCCATTGTGAAAGACATTTTTATTCTTTAAGGTGATTTCATTGGCCAATCCGTAATTTCGACTCGACTGGCTGTTATTAAATCGTTGTTCGGTAGAAATGATTTGGGGTTGCCAAACAATATCAAATTTCAAAGCCGGTTTGAGGTACACGACTATATCCACGTGTTTGTCGCTTTCGGTTTCCTGCACATCAACACCCACATTACTAAAAAGATTGAGGTTAATCAACCGTTCGTAGGTGGTTTGCAAATTCCTCTGGCTGAAATAATCCCGTTCTTTTAATAAAATATTATTGGCAATAACAGCTGGAGAAATGTCCATACCGTTCATGACGAAGTTCATGTTGTGCTTGCCATTCCGAATGGTGTCATTCTTGATTTGGCCCGTGTTATAGACCACAGTAACGTTCCTGATCCTTTGTTTAATATGTAACGAGCTATCCGGATTTTGGATATAAACGTCTATGGATACATCGTGATTTCCGATGGTGGTATCCAGCTCAAAGTCAATAAATGAAGGGTTAAAATAATAGTACCCATTATTTTTAAGCAGCGTGCTAATTCTACTGCGCTCCTCCCCCATTTTATCGAAGTTGACAGGCGTATTTTCGACGATTATTGCGTCGGCACGATTACTCGAAATCAGCTGTTTGATTTCTTCGGACTCCACGTGGTAGGTTAACCTCTTAATCGAGTACGGTTGACCTTCATCGACCACGTACCAAACCCGTTGCTGATTAAATTTTAGAGCTTTAGATATTCGAGTCTGATCAATCTTGTAGGAAACGGTATTGTCAAAGTAGCCTTTTTTAACCAGGTATCGTTGCATACTCTCGGCAGATAATGCGATGGCATTGGTGTCAATAAGCACGGGAGGTTCTCCGATTTTGTCTAAGCCTATCCGTGATCCAACATAATGAACCCACATATGGGCTTTAAATGTTAGCAGCCTACGATTGGGTTTAAACCGAACCTGCTCAAGTAATTCACTTTCTGATGCGGACTCGTCTGCTCCCGTAACCCGGTTACTTTGAAGCAGGTGTTCATTTTGAGGTACTAACTTGGAATATTGACACGAAGTAAAAAGCAGCGAACAAATCAAAAGTAAAATTACCTTTGTCTTCGTAATATCCATGCCAATTTGATTTCGAAAAATCACATAAAGTTTGTCCAGTCTCTGCACCGAAAGAAATATCGTCAAAAATACGGCCAATTTATGGTTGAAGGCGAAAAATCCGTTGCTGAACTCATCCACAGCGACTATAAGATCAGCGAAATTAATGCGTCTAATCAATGGATTGAGTCAAATGCCGAGTTACGTGTAGACTACCCAATTAAGGAAGCTTCAAAGGCAGACCTGGAGCGGATGTCGTTTTTCAAAAGCCCTTCTCCCGTCCTTGCTATTGCCTCTGAAAAAGACCCTATTCTACCCGACTTTACGCAAAAGTGGACACTGTGTTTAGACGGCATCAATGACCCAGGTAATTTGGGCACTATAATTCGTATAGCCGATTGGTATGGCATCAAACAAGTACTGTGTTCTACAGATACAGTAGACCTTTACAATCCAAAATCGATTAGCAGCACCATGGGGTCGTTTACCCGTGTTGACGTAATCTACACCGATTTAACGGATGTTTTACCTCAGTCAAACAGTCCCTTACTCTTTACGTTGATGGAAGGCGAATCCGTTGTGAACATGAAGTTGACCGAAGGGGGCATTATTGTCATTGGGAGTGAAGCCAATGGCATTTCAAAACAAGTCTTGTCCCTTCAACATAAAGCCATTACCATTCCACGTATTGGGCAGGCAGAAAGCTTAAATGCAGGAGTCGCTACGGCTATAATTTGCGATCGATTAATTCAGTAGAGATACAGTCAATAACGTTTGAATTGTGCCTTCTATTCCTTTAAGATCAACCCACTAAAGAACTGTTTTTCACCTCTTAACTGATAGGAATACAATCCATTGCTCAGGCCTGTCAAATCTATTTCAATTCGTCGTCCGAAACCCTGTCTATATTCCGTATGGCTGACAATTTCACCGACCATATTGTAAACCGACAAGGACGCACCATCCGAAAAATCTTTGTTTGTACTGATCGACAACCTGTCCTTAAATGGATTTGGGTAGACACGTACGGCCAACCTGTCTTCCAACATATTTATGGCGCTACTTCCCGTCAAATCAATCGTAATCATCAACGGTCGATGGTCGGATGGAAAATCACCATTTGGGTTTTTTCCCTGATCGTCAATTATGGCGCTGGTAACATCTATGTCTGCAGAAGTAAGAATCCAATCTACTGCTGTTGAACCCTGTCCTACAGTTCCTGGTTTGGATGTAGACGGATTAGCTACATACCACGAATCGTTAAGAACCAATGGGTTGTCAATGGTGGTCGAATTGTAGTTGATCGACGTTTGATGAAGCAAAAATTGCATCACCGTAGATGCGCTGTCTGCATTGAAATCACCAACCGTTATCATGGGTATTTTGAGAGAAGCATGAGAATTCATTAACTGAATCATTCCATTGGCATGACGGTATTGACCAATGGTGGAGGAATCAGGATCTGCCCGAAATACGAAAACAAAATGGCTGGCATAAACCAAAAACTGCTTTTTTGACGATGTTTCTTCAAACCTGGCCCAATTCACATATCTACCCGGCCCTGTATAGCCACCGTAGGTCTCCATTTCGACATACCCACTGTCTAGAACTGAAAACGTGTTTTTTCGATAAAAAATATGGGATTCACTCAATTTGGGATTCGTGCCAAACGTTTGAAGCATATTGTAGTCGGTTAAGGAAGACTCGATGTATGGTCTGGTGGTTCCCGTCGCTTCAATTGCACAAAAAATATCAGGGCTATGGTATTCGATTCTAGCAATGACCGAGTCTTTCGTCGTTGACCAATTTCTGGAACCGATGTTAAAGCTCATTATATCTATTTCCTGGCTATAACTGTTGCTTGAAACGATTACCGCACAAATCAGTACCGCCAAATATTTGATGTTGAACATGTCTTAATATATTATGAGTTTTTGAATGTAGGTATCTCGTTGAGACGTAAGAGACACGGTGTAAATACCGGGAGACACTCCATCGACATTTATAGAATGTATATGCGTTTCTTTCCCTAAGGGTGTATTAAAATCAAACGTACGTATCAATTGTCCGTTTGAGTTGATCAACGTTAACGTATATGTATCAGCCTTACCGGATGCAATTTCTACTTGAAAACTTTTTCCCGTAAGTGGGTTTGGGAAAACCCGTATTCCCGACTTGAGATTGGTGAGTTCAAAAACAGACGACGTCCCCGTATCAATGACTGTATATTGTCCCATCATTCCACGGTCTTCGTGTTCTAAAATATGGCAGTGATACATATACGGGTCTGTTTCATGAGAAAAATCCAAAAACGGTTTTATTACCCGTACTACACCATCACCTGCCCTTGACCTGGCCGGTACCAAAATCACATCTTTCCACCCCTTTTCATTGTCTGGCACGGCGCCATCCGATCTAAAAAGTACCTGAAATGGAGCGCCATGAATATGAAATGGGTGAGCTACTCCAGAGGTATTGGTAATTTCCCAAATCTCCAAATCACCAAGGTGAATGGTTTCGTTGATTACGTTTAGGTCCATCGATGAACCATTGATGGTGGCCAATGGAGACCCATTAACGATTTCGAACGTCCGAGGACTTAAGGCGTTGACAGCATCACTTTCCTTGTATAACGTAATGGTGGTTAACGTAGTTGGGATAGCCGTAACCGGATTTGAGGTAACCGCCCCTATGGAGAAACTCATCACTTTATAATCCGTTGAGTCAAAATCATCTCTCAATGCGGCAGGATACGTAGGAAAAAATGAAACCAGTTCAGATGAATAACTCATTAAGTCGACCGTCTTTCCCTGACCTCCGGAAAAATCTACCAGAATTTCAACGCGTTCGGCTGTCGATATTCTTAAACGAGTCAAAGCGACTGGTTTTTCTAATAAACCACCGTCTGAACCCATCTGATAAAAGGTTCGGTTATCGCTAAACCCAAGATAGAATGTTCTCCCATTGGATGCATTGAGAATCCGAAAACGAACTACTTGTGCATGGGTGTTATGAACTGGAGTAATAGCTCCGTTAACAAGCATTTGATCCCCGGTCCGAACCACGAGTTGCGGTAGGTGTAAAAAATCTTTGAACGTTCCGTCCGCATTAAACGCTCTATCCTGAATAATGAGTGGAATATCGTCTACGCCATAGTCTTTGGGTATGTCCAGTCCGTCCGTTACATCATCGGCTACAATGATCATAGCTGCTAAACCTCTATGTACCTGTCCGCCTGTACCATCGGGATCTGACCAAAACGTGGGTTTATGATGGGGGTGGTACCAAAATGTAGACGCTTGATTCAACATTTTAAACGTAGCCGTCCACGAAGCATTATTCTGTATCATTTGATGCGGTCCACCGTCCATATTAGCCGGAACATGAAAACCGTGCCAATGGGTCGTACTTACTTCACCCAATTGGTTGGTTACCTTTAACACCACACTGTCATCCGTGTGCATAAATAAGGTTGGGCCTAAGAAACTTCGGTTGTAACCAGCCGTAGGCGTTTTAATGCCAGACAAAAATTCTGTACTGTCGTTTTTCATCAAGAGATCAAAGGTTCTTGCCCCATTAACCCACGTCCCTTCATCGAGAGCAGGAATCGGAAGAACGTTTTGACCATTGGTAGTTGTCGTTGTAAAAAATACAAAGACGATAAATAAATAACTGAGTTTTTTCATATTCTATTTTCGATTGACGCCGGGGCTTATTGGATCATGATTTTTTGTCTTCCAATCACTCCATCCCGACTAATTACTTCTAAAAAGTATAAGCCTGATACGATATCACGTGTTTCAAGAATAACTTCACTCCCCGACAACTGCGTTTCATATCGTACCACTTCTCCGGTAAAACTATAAATTATTATGGACATTACCTCTTCGTTTGATTGTGTACTAATGGTTGCGGATTCTGTAATTGGATTCGGGTAAATGCTAAAGGATAATCGATCAACCTTTTTTATAGAACTAAGGTCACTGGACGAAAAGGCGTAGAAATCCTGTACATATTGATTGGAAAAATCATTCGCATTTCGAAACACCATTTTGGTATGACCCGCTCCTTCTGAATTCGGACTGGAATAGAAGTGCATCCAAAAATGTTGCGTATCTGAATCTTGCAGTAAAAACGTGTATGTATCTATGGATGGAATCAAGCAAACATCAGCACAAATGGCAGATTCCCAATCCATATCCAAATTGTTTTGATTTCGTTCAATGTCAATGAGAACATCTCCACCCGAATTATTAATTAAATCTGCTTCCAAATCTATGGTGGCTCCAACCGGACCATAAACGGTGTCTCTTGTTGTCAATATCATCTCAAACTGACCTGTAGGCAGTGTGCCATCACATTTTCTTCCAAACAAGCTATCCAGATCACAATATATTTCGTGCCCATTTGCGTATTTATCAAACCACCCCTGCTTAACAAATACAGTTCCATTTGGCTTAATGATATAACCTGTAGAAGGGCCAGGGCCGAAGTTCGTCCACCATTCGTTGCATGGACCATCCATATAAACCGGTATGCGTAAACCCGAATCGTCGATAAAATCTTTCGCCACGGCTTTTCGATCCGAATATGTTTTATGTTGATTAACAACAATACCATCTCGTTCGTTGACAGAGACATTTCCAAACCGACCTGAATTTGGACTGTAGTCATCATCCGGATGAGCCTCCAGTTGATAAATCCCAATAATGGTTACCTCGTCAGCGTAATTGTCAAGTATGTCGTTGTATATCGACACCTTATTTCTCACATAAGGACACGTGTAATTCAGCGCTACAATGACAACAGGTTTGCCATTACTTAACAGAGTTGCTATGTTCATTGAACCTCCATCCAGGTTATACAGAGTAAAATCTGCAATGGTGTCTCCTGCAAAAAATGGAGATGAGTCAAACGTCATGTCGGGCTTTATGGGGACTGTATAGCTACATATAGAATCGGTGTCGTTGGGCATCGAATTCAATCCAATATGAGGTTTTAGTGCGGGCTGAGCCATGACACAAAACGAGGATAATAGAGATATCCCGATAATTGAGGGTTTAAGTAGTTTTTTGAAATTCATATTTCACGTTCAATTGCCAGTTTGACAAAGTCAAATCCATTTTCATTCCGTTGCATATTAATTTAACAAACCTCATGGCTCTAAACACCCTTGTTGATTACAGACATTTCGAAAAAAAAAGGAAGCCATTCCCTTAGTTTGTACACCCCAAAAAACGGAATTCACTTTTTCTCGAATGATGGATAATGAGGTTATCCACTCCGTCTATTTTTTATCCATAACTAGATAAAACAAACTAGTTATTCATATAAAATCGATAATTTCGATTCGATTAATTAGGCTGTTATGTGTTATTACGTTAAACAAACCACTGCAATGGATATCATTGCTGAACAACTCGGTGTGAGTGTACCCACGGGGAATTATGAAGAACTTTTTGAACCAGAAAATACCATAAACGGGTTTGGATTTAACTGGACTCCAATTCTCGCAGATGAAAACCCCGAACGCATTCGATTGGCTAAATGGTGGCTCATGCCCTCCTGGGAAAAACAATGGAATTCCAAAATCCGCAATACCCTTAACACACGGATCGAAAAGATTGATGAGCCTCGAAGCATATGCAGCAAATATGCAAAAAATCATGCCTTAATGCTGGTTGACGGTTTCTATGAATGGCAACATATTGGTATGCTAAACCAACATGGCAAAAAGGACATTAGAAAAGAGCGACATTTAATTATGAAGCCAAAGGGCAGTGTATTTCAGCTTGCATGTTTGTACTCCAATTGGTATTTCCCCGATGTGGACGCAACCATTAAAACAGTTTCGGTATTAACACGACCAGCCAATAAACTAATGGCTCATATTCATAATTCGAAGAAACGCATGCCGGTCATTCTTGAAAACGAAATGGCAGGACACTGGTTGAGTGGCGACCTGGAAGTGAAAGACATCCTGGAAATGGATGCATACTTTGAGGATTTAGACCTGGTTGCCTATCGCAAATAAATTACTGCTCTGTCAAGTAGCTTATGGTCTCCATTTGTTTTGATGAAAATCGTATTATTGCTTCCAATCTCATGCAATGAATCGATCGCAAGAAATCATCCATATTATGCGAGAAGCAAAACGTCGCTTCTTTGATCTAAATGCCAATGCGTTTGACCAACTCGATCTCAAAGGATTGAATCAGTTGGTTACCAATATTGACGTATCTACGGAACGCTTTTTAGTGGACGAGTTTTCTAAACTCATTCCTGGCAGTTCCTTTATTGCCGAAGAAGACTCAGGTGAGCAAAAAGAGGCTGAATTTCAGTGGATAATTGACCCATTAGACGGCACGACGAATTTTGTTCATCAAATACCGGTATACAGCATAAGTGTTGCTCTTCAACAACACGATAAAATGATTGCCGGATTTGTGTATGAAGTGAATCGTGATGAATTTTTCTGGGCGGATGAGACTGGTGCATGGTTGAATGAGGAATCAATACAAGTAACCACGACGACTGAAATGGGTAATACCTTATTGGCAACTGGCTTTCCATATTACACCTTCGAACAGGTACCGAACTATTTAAAAGTATTGGAATATTGCATGATAAACACACGAGGGGTTAGGCGTTTGGGTAGTGCTGCAGTAGATTTGGCCTATGTGGCATGTGGCCGGTTTGATGGATTCTTCGAAGTTGGTTTAAATCCCTGGGATGTGGCCGCTG
Source organism: uncultured Chitinophagaceae bacterium (assembly GCA_964482155.1). Classification (GTDB taxonomy): domain Bacteria; phylum Bacteroidota; class Bacteroidia; order NS11-12g; family UBA9320; genus UBA987. The sequence goes on from CAYZWM010000044.1 coordinate 12,958, forward strand.
GAGCATACATTGTACAACAAGCTGGTGGAAAGGTTACTGACTTCAAGAACGGAAACAACTATATCTTTGGAGGAGAGATCATTGCTGGAAATCCAGTAATAACCGATCATCTGGGAAACGTGATCAGACAACATTTTGAATCGTAGAATTGCACTAATTTTAGGTACGCTTGTCCTCCTCATTTCGTGGGGTTTGTGCCTAAGGTCGTCAGAAAAAAAGGATATCGTTAAAGAAGTAACGACCCTGGCAAACGAGGTACAACCTTCTAATAATCAACAATTTACTCGCGTTTTGGATTTAACTATTGATTCAAATACGTTGTATAAAAACATTGACTTCGGCTTTGATTATTCGAGCTTCACTTTTGAAGTAGGCAGTGAGACGAACTTTACCAATGCGTATTACAAAACAGAAAACAACGCCATTTTTTACCTCGATTCTATACCTACAACTGACCAACCCAGTACGGTGCGGCGTTCTCCGTTTCTTATTCCGAATACGGTTCAACATCTTTTCACATTTTACTCAGGCAACATATCAGGAAAAATCCGCTTGTTTTTGTTTTACGCTCCGCCTCTAACTATCAATCTCCCAACCAGGCTTGGAAAGGAAGATCAAGATTGCGAGAAACCCAACATGGTTAAAGGATCTACCTGGAGACAGGGTCTCCCTGCATCCATTGGGCAACGAGAAAAACACAACGTATCGCATTGCATCATTCATCATGCGGCCAGTTCGAATAGTAACCACAACTATTTAAGCGTGATTCGAAACATCTATCTGCTTCACACCCAATCCAACGGCTGGGATGATATCGGCTACAACTTTGTTGTTGCTCAAGATGGGACCATTTTTGAGGGAAGAGAGCATCAAAATATCGATAGTTCGGATAACATTAAGGGTGCACACTTCTGTGGGAAGAATGGAGGCACCATGGGCATTTGTATGCTTGGCAACTATCAGAACATTGCGCCAACGCAGGATGCACTTGCGTCCTTAAAGAAACTACTTACCTGGAAGTGTTTTAAAGATAACATCAATGTGCAGGCCAGTTCTGCTCATCCCAATACCTCTTCGGCACAACTTGCCCATATTGCCGGACATCAAGATGGCTGCGCAACAGCGTGTCCTGGAGATTCAGTATATCGATTGCTCAATCAAATTAGGCGCGATGTAGACTCAATGGTCAGTCGTTGTTCAAATTCGAGTCAAGTGGATTTAGTCCGAGATTCAAAGGCAATTACATGGTATTATAAAACGTCGACTTCAGAATTAATTTCAACATATAAGGCGTCTCTAAATTTGACCAAATTAAATGTGATTAGCATGGATGGAAAAGTGGTTCGATCGATGCAACTTTCTCCTAATCATAACGAGATAAAAGTAAAAGGTTTAAAACCCGGACTGTATACCTTCAATTTCTTATCGAGCAATAAAGCGCTGTATACCCAGAGAATATGGGCTGGTGAGTAATTGTGGATACTCCATTTGGGTGGTTGAAATAATTCAGTTTATTCTTATCCATAAGTAGTACTTTTGCAGGCCTTAAATATGTGGGAGAAAATATCCGTTTTTGTTCTTCGAAATAGGTTGTTGCTCATCGTAGTTCTAACAATCATAACAGCATTTATGGCGTATAAAGCCACATTTGTTGAGTTGACCTACGACAACCCCAAATTTATTCCAGACAACGATCCAGATTACATTGCTTACCAGGATTTTAAAGCCACATTTGGTGACGACGGTAGTGTTTTAGTCATCGGAATTAATACCCCGAAGATTAAAGAAGTTGATTTTTTCAACGAATGGTGTAGACTTTCAGACTCCATTGAACGGATGGATGGTATCGAAAAAATTCTATCCATTGCCAACGTGCCTAAGATGATTGTTGGACGTCAGCTTACGGTTCATGAAGGTGACACGTCTTATCCAGATGCCTTTATTCAACAAGAAATCGTACAGAGCCCGGCAACGACAAGTCGAGAAGTTGACTCCCTTATTGCTGAAGTAAAGAATCTGAGATTCTACCAGGGTATATTGATCAAAGATTCGAGCAATTTTACCTTAATGGCGGTAACCTTAAAAAAGGATTTACTCGATTCGAAACGTAGAATACCCTTTGTTTCTGGTATTGTCGATGATGTAAACAAAGTGTGCGCTTCACATGGTGTTGAAGCCCATTTTTCAGGATTACCTTATATCCGAACACGTTTTTCCAGTATGGTACAAAGTGAGTTGCAGTTTTTTACTGCGCTCTCTATGATCATTACTGCACTTATATTGTTGTTCCTATTCCGATCTCTTTACACCTTGATTTTCTCCATGTTGGTGGTTGCCATTGGTGTTATATGGAGTTTTGGGATATTGGTTCTTTTGGGATTCAAGATTACCATGTTTATTGGCTTATTACCTCCTTTGATAGTCGTCATAGGTATTGCCAATTGCATCTATCTCCTCAACAAATACCACGACGAATACAAGACGCATAACAACCAGATGAAAGCTCTTCAACGGGTGGTTAGTCGAGTGGGTATAGCGGTCTTTTTTACCAACTTAACCACGGGAATAGGTTTTGGTGTATTTACACTGACAGGTAGCGAAGTGTTAAAGGAATTTGGTCTGACAGCTTTTTTGAGTGTCATGTCGGTGTTTGTCATTTCGATTGTACTGATCCCGCTTATTTTTAGCTACTTACCAGAGCCTTCTAAACGACAAACCAAACATCTGGACAACAAGTTTCTTAAACGTGCCATTGAGCAACTCACCATACTGGTTACCAAAAAAAGGAAACGCGTATACCTGGCTACAGGAATTATAGTTGTTATTATGTTCATTGGGTTGAGCAGAATCAACGCGGTTGGATTTATGGTGGACGATATTTCTAAATCGAACCAGATCTACAAAGACCTAAAGTTCTTTGAAACGAACGTAAAAGGCGTTATGCCGTTTGAGATTGTGGTAGATAGCAAACGACCCGGTGGGATTCAAGATCCCAAATTACTTCGAAAAATTGATTTTTTCGAACGACAGAAATTATCTCAATACGACGAATTTTCTCGTTCTATTTCGATTGCGCAAGTCATCAACTTTGCACGTCAGGAGTTGCACGATGGAAATCCCGCTTTCTATAGAACACCTGGTACACTGGAGTTAACCACCATACTTAGATTATTGCCCAATACCAACGAAAGCTCGGATAAAAAAATGATGGGATCCATGATCGACAGTTTACACCAAAAGGCGCGTATCTCTGTTCAGATGGCGGATGTTGGATCAAAGCGAATTGAAGAAATAAAAAATGAAATCTGGGCCATTGCCGATACGGTTTTTAATCATCGACGAGAAGTAGGTAGCGAAATTGTAACCGATTCCATTCTGAGTATTTATCCAAACGAAATGGACTCTACCCTGATGGATACAAACTTCTATACAGAAATTCAATACGTATATACGCCGGTAGACTCCTCAGAGCATAGAAATATATCACTTACAGGAACGTCCATTATCTTTTTGAAAGGAAACAATTACCTGAACAAAAACTTAATGGTGAGTCTTTTGGTCGCATTCTTGATTATTGGATTGATCATGGCAACGATATTTACTTCGTTGCGAATGATTGTCATATCGCTGATTCCAAATCTCATTCCATTGCTGATTACAGCAGGTCTTATGGGGTATTTCGGAGTTGCTCTAAAACCAAGTACTGTCCTGGTATTTAGTGTGGCTTTTGGCATTGCTGTGGACTTTACTATTCACTTCCTCTCAAAGTACAGAATGGAATTGAGGCTAAACAACAACAACATTCAGAAAGCGGTTAAAAACGCCCTTAAAGAAACGGGTGTTAGTATGGTTTATACCTCGGTTATTCTCTTCTTTGGATTTATCATATTTTCTGGTTCATCGTTTGGCGGAACCATTGCTTTGGGTGTATTTACTTCTTTAACATTGGTGGTTGCCCTGCTATCTAACCTGGTTGTATTACCAAGTTTACTTTTGAGTTATGACCTAGCTAAAGAACGCGCCAAGAAGAAAAAAACACCACTGATTAAGTATCCAGACGATATTGCTTAATTAAGTATCGATGAGGGCAGGTGACTTTGCTCCAAATACACCTCTATTTCTACGTTACCCCATTCCTGTGTAAGCTCAATGCCTGGTCTAAAATTCGTTGAATTGTGGTTATTGGAAAATCTGTATTTGGGTTAACCTTAAATATTTTCATCCGTGCTCGTTTACCGGTCTCTAATTCCGGATCGTTCAGGAGTTTACCATCCACAAATAGGATGTAGGGTTCGTTTATATCCTTATCAATCCATAGGTAACAAATAATCTTCTTACCAAAGCAAAAACAAGGCATTCCGTACTTTGTAGTTTCAGTCATGTCTTCATCCCGTGCAAGAATCAATTCCCTTAATGCGAGCATACAGCTCTTATTGGGTTCAGTAAGATTTAGGTAATAGGTTAACGTCATTTTGAATAGTCGATAAAGGTATACCAAAAGGTTTAAATAGGTTAACAAAGTCTCCTGGTCAGGTAAAATCCTGGTCAATTTTCCCCTGAAATACCAGATTCAAAATACCAAATAGTGGTGATGCAAATGGCAAAGCTCCTTTTTAATTTAGTAGTTGGAAAATTTAACATTAGAAGTTATGAGAAAAGAAATCCGAATCAATCCGAATGGAGGCCAGGTTTTGACCAATGTGAAAATCGAAGGACTTGTTGCCGCCGGTTATTTCCTGCAGTTTTTCGAAGCCAATAGCCACAACGTTATCGCTTCATTTTCAGGCCATAACGAATATGACGACGACGACCTCCGGCCTCTACCAAATTCCGCTAAAAGCAACATTGGTCGAGTGATTATGCTTGATACCACAATCGCCAAAATTGATGACACGTCAGAAGAAAGGAGTTGTAAAATATCTCTCGAAATATTTCAAAACGGGCAATTAGTCGATGCTGCCATCCAGGTGGTTCCATTGAACAATGAAGTAACCAAGTCCCTAATTTTAGTAAAAATTGTCGCACTATGAAGTCCCTAATATCCATAATTGCATTGTTACTGCCTCTTCTTGGCTTTTCCCAAAATCATGCAGATTCATTAGTCAAAAAGTACAAATTGAATTTTGCCATGCCCGATTTTCCCGCGTTCAAATCACTAGGCACAGAACCGAGCAATTTGCTTAGACCTTCAAGCATAAAAGATTTTGGATTTGTGTCCTCTGAATTTTTCAATGGGGGCAGCCTTACAATTCCTGGCTCCTTTGCCGTTGAAATCTGTCCCATACTTTTTACTAATGTAAATACCCTTACGTTATCACAGTATCAAAAAAACAACGCATGGAAGTCGTCTCGATTTTCGATTGGTGCAACCAGAGACTCTCTTAATACCAGTAAACTCTCTGTTGGTTATCGAATATCACTCATTAATAAGGGTGATTTAAGGACAGATACAAAAGCAATAAAAAGTCTTAACTCCAGACTAATGGAACAATCTAAAACAAGGAGCCTATTAAGGAATCAATTCTTAATTGAACACGAGATACTGCCATTTGATATAACGGACAGTATCGAATTATTGGTTGACCTATACATAGAAAATAAAATTGCTGTCAAAAATGCTCAATTTGCCCTCGAGGTCAAGGAATTCAAAATAAGGTATAAAGACGAACATTGGAATGCGGAAAAATTGGACGTCGCCATTGCCGTGGTCGGCCAGTCGCCAGACACCTTGCTTGAAAACATTGGATACAGCTCACTTTCATTCTGGGCGACGTATGCGAGACCGTTGTTTAAAGGTACATCCAGCCAATTCCTGATTGGATTATATTACCAGAACTATCTACTCAACGCGAAGAATTTCAGCACGTTAAGCATTTCGAATCGAAATTATATGGGATCAAATAGGGCAAAAGTGTTTATTGAAGAACAAGTAGCGTATGGCAGTTTAACGGAAGGGGTATCCCTCTTATTAAACATTGGTGCCGAGGTAAATATAAAAGATGGAATTTGGTTAGATTTCTCGGCCGGCACGACCCGAAATGTTGCCGAAAACTCGTCAAAATTGGTGTCTCAAATTCGCTTTAGATATACCTTACCGGAAAAATAAGAACAACGTAGACATCATTTTCACCCAGGAGGTTATAGAAAACAACACAGAAGGTAAATTTTAACGTTTGACAAGAGTCAACGTTAGTCGAGCTAGTTGAGTTCTTCGAAAAAATATGGTGGGTGTTTGTATACTCTTTAGAACTGCGTTATTAGGCAAAAAAGTACGGCTATTTTAGCACGGATTAAGCCGAATTTCTGCCGTTATTGAGTAGAGTAATTGCCTGATTGAAATCACACTTAGAATATTCGCATAACTCTCCACCGATCCGATCTATAAACCTCGTGTTATTATCCTAAATTTGCGGCTTCTTCAAAAATGAGTGAAGCATGTCTAATTCGACTTCGAAAAATACGATTTACAACGAGTACCAGGGACTTAAGCTGCCCGAGGTAGAAAAGGAAGTAGCCCAATACTGGGATCAGCACAATATATTTCAACGCAGTGTGTCTAGCCGCGATTCGGCCAAGCCTTTTGTTTTCTATGAAGGTCCACCTTCAGCAAACGGTATGCCGGGCATTCACCATGTGATGGCTCGAACCATAAAGGACATATTTTGCCGATATAAGACCCTCCAGGGCTTTCAGGTTGAACGAAAAGCCGGATGGGACACACACGGCCTTCCAGTCGAACTGGGTGTTGAAAAAGAGCTTGGAATTACCAAGGAAGATATTGGCAAGAAAATTTCGGTCGAAGAATACAACGAAGCATGTAAGGAAGCCGTAATGCGGTATACCGATGTATGGAATAAACTAACCCGCCAAATGGGGTATTGGGTGGATATGAAAGATCCATACATTACCTACAAACCAAAGTACATGGAGAGTGTATGGTGGTTGCTGAAACAGATATACGATAAAGGCCTCATGTACAAAGGCTATACCATCCAACCCTATTCGCCAAAAGCGGGTACAGGACTGAGCACGCACGAATTGAACCAACCCGGGACGTATCAAGACGTTACGGATACCACAGTGGTGGCGCAGTTCAAATACCAGGCAACAGATGGAGTAAAACCTCCCTGGAACACTTCGGATGACGTATTTCTTATGGCCTGGACAACGACACCGTGGACATTGCCTTCAAATACTGCACTAACGGTTGGGCCAAAAATTGATTACGTACTGGTCAAATCGTTCAATCAGTATACCCATAAAGCCAGTCAGGTTGTTTTGGCTAAACCACTTATTGGTAAACAATTCTCTGGAAAATTTGAACCGGTTGAAAGTGAAACAGATTTAGACGCCTACCAGCCTGGTGACAAAAAGATTCCATATTACATCGTTGAAGAATTTAAAGGAAAAGACCTCGTTGATTTGAGGTACGAACAACTCTTTAACTATGCCCTACCCTACGAAAATCCTGAAAATGCGTTTCGAGTAATTGCGGGAGACTTCGTGACTACGGAAGACGGAACGGGTATCGTACACACCGCTCCCACATTTGGGGCTGACGATGCAAAAGCAGCACGTGAAGCATCGCCCGAAGTACCACCTATGTTGGTGTTGGATGATCAGGGCAATCCCATTCCTTTGGTCGACTTACAAGGTCGTTTTACCAAACACATGGGTACGTATGCTGGCAAGTACGTTAAAAGCGAATACTACGACGATGGAGAGGCTCCCGAGCGCTCGGTAGACGTAGAACTTGCTATTGAACTCAAAGAGCAAAACAGAGCGTTTAAAGTAGAAAAATACACCCACAGTTATCCCAATTGCTGGAGAACCGATAAGCCCATCCTTTATTACCCATTGGATTCATGGTTTATCAAGATTCAGGCGGTGAAAGATCGCATGTTCGATTTAAACGAAACGATTAACTGGAAACCTAAATCGACGGGTGAAGGACGATTTGGTAACTGGTTGAAAAATGCCAACGACTGGAACTTATCACGATCCAGGTTTTGGGGAATTCCATTGCCTATTTGGCGAACAGAAGACGGTTCGGAAGAAGTGATGATCGGTTCCGTAGAAGAATTGGTCAACGAAATTGAAAAGTCTATTCAGAATGGCCACATGGCATCCAATCCATTTGCCGAATTTGAACCGGGCAATATGTCTGAAGAGAACTACGACTTAATTGATCTACATAAAAACATTGTCGACGATATCGTCCTTACCTCTGCCTCTGGGAAACCTATGCAAAGAGAGTCGGACTTGATAGACGTATGGTTCGACTCTGGGTCTATGCCATACGCGCAATGGCACTACCCGTTTGAGAATAAAGAGCGCATTGATAACAACCAGTCGTTTCCTGCAGATTACATCGCGGAAGGGGTTGACCAAACGCGAGGGTGGTTTTACACCCTACACGCCATAGGCACCCTGGTTTTTGATTCTGTGGCTTACAAAAATGTAATCTCAAACGGCCTTGTGCTTGACAAAAACGGCAACAAAATGTCCAAGCGATTAGGCAACACAGTAGACCCATTTAAGACGATGGACGCATTAGGTGCGGACATTGTACGATGGTACATGCTGACGAATGCCTCCCCATGGGACAATCTCAAGTTTAGCGAAGATGGACTTGACGAAACTCGAAGAAAGTTCTTTGGAACCTTGTATAATGTCTATTCATTCTTTGCCTTATATGCTAACATAGATGG
>CAYZWM010000045.1:0-21440 GCA_964482155.1 uncultured Chitinophagaceae bacterium
TGTCAGTTCGAGTGATTTTTCGAAGTGTAACGAAGAAAAATTGTATCGAGAACCGGGTTATAAAGACAGCATCGTCATAGGTGCCACAGACGATTCTCCTGCGTCGAATGTCTGGATGTATCGAGAACCGACTTGTCAACACAACATCGTCTTGGATGTATCGAGAACAAAGCCTTGCTCTTCGAAGCGGCTACGTGTAGAAGAGGAACATTTTAAAATCCGAGTGTGCATGATCATACGAAGTGATTACTTTTGACGGCTTAAAAAAAAGGCTACATGAGACTTCCTAAAGAGGTACATATTGGAGATATTACTGCTAGAGACGGGTTTCAACATGAAGAACATACGATTCCAACCCAAGCCAAAATCTGGCTACTTGAGCAACTGGTTTTAGCCGGGTTTAAGAGTTTGGAAGTTACCAACTTCGGTAATCCGAAAGGAATGCCTCAGTTTAAGGATGCAGACGAGGTGTTTAAAGGAATACGTACAAGCCCTCTTGTCAAAGACAAGCTGGTTGATGTATGTTTAACTGCGGTAACGATCCGAGAACGGGCTATAGAACGTGCCATTCAGGCTAAACTCGATGGATATGGACCCGACAGAATACTTCTTATGGTATCAACAAGCGAATCTCACCATATTAAAAACTCAGGACTAAGCTTGGCCGATTACTGGAAAATGAGCGAGACCTATATTCAAAAAGCTATAGATGCTGGCATAAAGGTAAACGGAACTGTAAGCACCATATGGGGCTGCCCCATTGAAGGGCCAACGGAAATGTCGAAAGCGATTGATTACGCTCAGCGATGGCTTGATATAGGCGCAACGGATGTGGAACACGCAGATCATGACGGTTCTGCATCGCCAGATCGAATATATCGATACTTTTCTCAACTTCTTGAGCGTATTCCTTCTCCAGAAAAACACATGGTGCATTTACACACTACCCGGGGATGGGGCCTGGCAAACGTGTTGGCGGCGTTACAGGCAGGTATGACGCATTTTGAGTCAACCCTTGGAGGAATTGGCGGACAACCAGCCAATTTTGTTGACGGATCTCCAGTAAGCGGTACCGGAGAATATTACTACAATGACCCAAACATCGTAGGCCTTGTTTCAACCGAAGATATGATCGTTATGATGGATGAAATGGGAATTGAGACCAACTTAGACATCGACCATGTACTTGAAATTGGTCGGATGAACGAAAAGATAATTGGTAGACCACTTCGGTCAGAATGCATCCGAACTGGCCGAATTCTAAAAACACTGAAACAACGTTAGGCCGTACACATACGTTAGTCTTGCGGGGGAGGTTTATTCTTTCTTGCTTAATACCATCGTGGCACCACCTAGAGTCAGCACAAGTTCAGTATCGCTTATAGATTTAATTTCTACTACGTTTTCCCTTCCTTCTTTGTCTGTCAGTTTTATCTTGGCACCATCTTCTACCAAAGCATATGTACCGCTTTCCTCTTTTCCCATTCCATTAAGGTCGTATGTCCCATCGGAATTAAAGCTAAACGTTGACCCACTAAACATAGAATTCAACATTTTAACGGTTTTTGCATCAAGCTTTTCCGATTCATATATACTCTTATACTCCCATTTACCTTCTAGTTGACCTTGAGTTTGTGCAACTGTGAAGGAATTGATCATCAAGAATACTGGAATGAAAAATATAAATTTAGCCATGTTTTTTCTTGCGATTATACGATACCACTCTTACAACTGCAAGCCATTTAGTATAACTTGAGTAGAAGGTTATATTCTGTTTAAAACAAGTTAACAACGGCCGCTTTTTTTTAACCAACTTTGCCTCAGGATTGAGAATGGATATATCATTAATTTTATTTGTTGGGTTTTGTGCAGCTGCCGCTGTTCAGCTCTTTTATTATTTAGGAATTTTTACGCGAATCTTTGGCAAAACCCCGTATCCTCCTACCCAGGTTGACGAAGGTGTTTCGGTGATTATGTGCTGCAGGAATAATAGAGATTTTCTGGAGCACAATCTTGAATTAATTCTAGATCAAGACCACCCAAACTTTGAAGTAATTGTTGTGAATGATGGCAGCACGGATGGTACCATCGATTTTCTTGACGATCTAGCACGCCAAATTCCGAAGCTTAATGTGCTGCATTTAGACATAGATGAACGCTACCACCGAGGTAAAAAGTTTGCACAAACCATTGGGATTAAGGCAGCGAAAAACGATCAAATGCTTTTTACTGATGCGGATTGCAAACCAGCTTCAGATCAATGGTTGAGGGAAATGTCGCGACACCTAACCAAGGATAAAAGCATTGTATTAGGTGTTGGTAATTATGCACGAAAAGCCTCTCTAACCAATTGGATTATTCAATTGGAAACCTTTCACAGTCTCTTAATGTATATCAATTTTGCGTTGGCAAAAATGCCCTACATGGGAGTTGGCCGGAACCTGGCATACCGAAGAGACCTATTTTTTAGCGTGAAGGGTTTTGCCAGCCATCAGCATATACTGTCGGGTGATGACGATTTATTTATCAATGAAACAGCCACCTCGTCGAATACGATTGTTTGTTTATCGCCAGAAGCCTTTACACTATCTGAACCTAAAACGTCTTTTGCGCAATGGATGAGACAGAAAAAGAGGCACTACAGTACAGGTAATTTGTACAGGACCTCACACAAAAGTATGCTTGGTATATATTCCATCAGTTTGTTTCTGTTTTATTTGTTCGGTACACTGACTCTCCTGGATCAGGGTTATCTAATCCCAGCTTTAGGTGTACTCGGATTTCGTTTTGTTGTTCAGGCTGTTGTTCTTTTTAAAAACATGAAAACCTTTGATTACCTAAAGTATTACTGGGTATTTCCATTTTTGGACATTGGCATTTTATTGATCCATATATTTATTGGCATCCGCGGAATTTATTCAAAACCACAACATTGGAACAGTTAACCTCTCATTTTCCGGAACTATCAGATACCCAAATCGACCAATTTCAACGGTCTGAAGGGCTATACCATCATTGGAACGCACAAATCAATGTGATTTCCAGAAAAGATATTGATCAGTTCTATATTCGGCATCTCCTACATTCCTTGTCCATTGGTTTGTTTACCACGTTCAATAAAGGCGGACGCGTTCTCGATGTTGGAACAGGTGGTGGTTTTCCGGGTATCCCTTTGGCCATTCTGTTTCCTGAGGTACAGTTCTATTTGGTTGACAGTATTGGCAAAAAAATCAAGGTGGTGAACGAAGTCGCTCATCAACTCGGTCTGAAAAACGTTCGTACGGAACACATTCGTGCCGAACAGGTAACGGGTGAATTTGATTACGTTGTATCTCGCGCGGTAACTCGCCTTACACCTTTCTATGAATGGATAGAAGACAAAATTGATTTTAGTCGATTTACGAATTCCGGTTTTTACGCTCTTAAGGGCGGAGATTTGACTAAAGAGGTAAATGAGTTTAAAGAGGCCAACAAAGAATCGCATGTTACACTGTTCGATATAAGCTCTAAACTAAAAAGGGAATTTTTCGAGACCAAGAAAATTGTCTTTGTGAATTAAGCAGGTGACTTAGTCAATCAGAATCGACTCTATTCCAGTACTGGTTTGTAATTTAAGTACGGTTGGACGTTCCAATTTTGAATAGTCAAAGCAAATTACTCCATTAAATACGGCATCGCAGGCTTGCTCTTCAAACACTAACTTAGCGTCTTGTTGTGGAGGCAAAGACTTGGCTTTGGCTTCACTAACAAACAAATTGTATTCTCTACTAAAACTGCACCCACTAAGGCTAATCTCGAGTTTTACGTTTTGATCAATATGATCTATTCGAAACGACTCAAGACTAAAGTTTCCAGGTGTAAGACTGTCTAATTGCGATTGACTGGTGATGAACAAATCTGGGCAATGTTCTTCGATATTTGTATTGAGGTCGTCACAGTCATCTCCGCCACAAATACACGACGTGATTGTGGTCAGGGCTAAAACCCAAATAAATAGTATTCTCATTAACGCATTAATTGAAGCGTCCCTGCTTTTTGATAAAATTGATCCTCAAAATCAGTGAAGGTTACAATGTACATGTAAACACCTGACTGAGAATCGATTCCTTTATAACGACCGTCCCATCCTAAATCCTGATCTTCGGTTTCGAATATGATTTCACCCCAACGATTAAATATTTTCACCCTATAGTCTTTAACCGCAACACTCACTGGGTGGAATTTATCGTTTAACCCATCTACGTTTTTGGGTGAAAATGCGGTAGGAATGTACACATTAGGGCTAAAGAAAAAGCAAATTTCGTTACTCCAGGAAGACTTATTGTTTCCTGCCTCTTCGAATGCCAATATCCGAAAACACTGTCTGTAATCCTTGCTGTTACCAGGAATCGTAATGACTTCCCCTTCACTTACATTTTGCATAAACGACAACCCCTTTTGGGAATTGGCACTGCGATGAAGTTCGTATCGATTAACCCCGTTATCCCATCCACTATACGGCGTGAAATTTAACCCTAATGAAAAGTCATTCGGATCTTGAGCCCCTGTAATTAACACATTTCTATGGGTGTCAGACAACTGCACGTTGCCACACAAATCTGTGGTTTTGATTCGATACTCAAAAGGAGTTAGGTCTGTATTAATATTATTTTCTAGAAACCTGGTTTGATGTTCTGTTTGAACCGTGCTCCAGGAAACATCAACGCCAAATGCCCTTTTCTCAATGATAAAGGGTTCCGACGTCAGTTTATCGTATACCGTTGTCCATTGTCCTAACATTTTATTATCAGGAAATCCGACAGACACTTTTTCCATGTCTAATTCAATGTTGTTGATGTACACAGGTAAACGCAGTGTATCTCCAACACAACCAAATTCTGAAATTTCAACTACAACTATATCGCCGTGTCCTTGTGGATTCCAATCAACCAATATGCTGTCTGAGGTTGAAGCCACAAAACTGCCATTGGTTACCGTCCAGTTAAACGTCGAGTTTGTATATCCTGAGACCTTGTAAAGCGTTTGATTGATATCTGGGAAACAGTGAATAAACTCCCCTTCTATTTCCGTTGATATGGGCTTTGGATGAACAATAACCATTGTATCTATGGGTTCTCCTAAACACGAATCTTTAGACAACTCAATTACAGACATGGTAAAGCTGCCATGATCGGGCCACCGAACACGTATCTCATTTGTCCCTTGTCCGTTAATATCCTGATCTGATCCATTGATGGTCCAATGATACGTCGATCCAGTAAATCCATTAACCTGATAACTTCGAACTTCTTCACCCTGACAAAACGAAAAGTCACCATCAATTTCATCTGCTGTAGGGTTTGGATGAATAACCACATTAAGCGAAACTACTGGGCTAATACATTCACGATTATTGACCTGGTCATACGACCATTGTTGCACCGACACTAATCCAGGGCCATAGGCCCCCCAATTAATTTCTATAGTGCTTGTAGAGTCCCCAGCCACCTGGCTTCCACCAGAAACTGACCAACGATATACCGACCCTGTAGACTCAACCACAAAGTAGGGTACACGAGCATCAAACTCACAAACGGATGTATCCTCCTGCGGTGTAACCCCTTTTAAATCATATGTTTTCTCAATGGGTATGGATATGGCATCGCTGATACAACCCCATTTGTCGGTTTCAATAATTACAATTGATCCTAAACCTTCTTCTCCCCAATCGATAACGATATCGGATGTACTTCCTCCACTAACCTGATTTCCACCAGTCACAGCCCAGTTAAATGTCGAATTTGGATGTCCAAGAGCAATATAGTTTATACCGGATGAATTCGGACAAAGGGACAATGATCCGTACAAACCGGGTGATGGTTTTCGAACATTGACATTAATCTTTCCCGTATCGCTTCGGCAACCATCTGCATTAGTTTCAACCACAGACAAGGTGTAATCGCCTAGTTGCCCCCAGGAATGCTTTATGGAAGACGTAGTACTTGCTCCAATCGAGCCATTGGGCAACAACCATCGATAGAACGACGTGGGCGTATTGGTTGTTGAATAGTCAATATTGTTGGCACCCAAACACACCGTATCCATACCCGAGACAATGGGCAGATCTGGTGTTGGAATTAAGTCAACCACATGATCAACGGTATCGCCAGCACATCCATACTGACTAATTTCTACCATTCGAATAGTGGCTTGACCCGAGCCCGTAAAGTTAATGGTCACATTTTCTTTATCGTTGTCTCCAATAATTACTCCATTGCCAACCTCCCACCAAAACGTACTGTTTGTTTTGGGGTTTTTCGCATCGTAAATGTATTCGTAACTTGTAGCTGCACAAACCCGTTTCGGCCCTACAATTTCATCTGAACCGACAAACTTATTCACCTTAATTTCGATGTTGTAGTTGTCGTATTTCGGCGGGCAGCCATCATCCTGAACAGAAATAGTGATTTTATACGGTTGGTCTCTAGCCTGTTCACAAGAAGGCGTCCAACAAAATTCCGTTTCTACGTTAGACGGTGCTTTTTTCGTCTGCATTTTTGCCAGTGGAGGAGAAATTCCATTTTCACCGGTAAGAATATCCCCGGTAGCAAACACGGTAACGCTTTGTACCGGTACATCCGGATCTCTTCCTCGTACTTTGAAACACAGTTCCTCTCCTGCCTCAATTTCAAAATATTTGCCTCCATCGTTGGAACCCACAGGTTTCTTGTTGGGCGGACAATTCAGTACTAATATCTGCAAATCCAGCCGAACCGTACCCAGCGAAATTCCATTCCTAAATTCTTCAACTTCTATAGCTATGACATAACTACCTGGTTTCCTGGCCAATAAGGTTGTCAAACCATTGGTTTCGTCAATGTGTATGTAACCATCGGATCCAAAAGGAGCAAATTGATGAAAACCAGTTTTGTAGTCGACAGTCGGTATTGTTAATTCTGCAGGGGTAGGAAAAAGCTGCTTAGGAGGAGTAGGTTTGGATGTAGATTGACCAATAGACCCTCCTTGAAACGGATGAACAAAACGATATACCAATGAATCTCCATCCGGGTCTATGGCACGGTTCAAGAACGTATTGGTATCGTTGTTACACATGTACGGGCTTGGAATACCTGAGAAAAACGGACTGCTATTTTCTATGGCAGGGTTTGGTATAAATCCATAATACGTTTGTCCCTGGTTTGGAGACCCATCAGAGTCCAACAACAGATTGTCTTGAATGTTCCGACAACATCGTACAAAGTATATGTGATAGCCCTGGGGGTACGGTGCCAACCTGACGGTCCGCTCGTAATAACCCATTTCAATTCGTTTATCCGAATAATAATCACACTCTTCATTACCAGGAGGCCGAACAATTTGTCTTTTTAAAAGCTTAACACTGAGTAACTGGTTTCGATCTCTCTTTTGATTATCGAGATAAATACCCATCTCAATTTCCTGATCAAACTCAACGTCGCTTTGTTCAATATCACGAAAAAGAGTTAGAGAAATTTTGAAGGCTTTATCACCATTGGCTTCGGTACGAAGAAATTCGTAACTCATATACCCCCCAACCAGGTGAGTGGCTGATGCTCTTTCAACTCCCGCCGCAGTGAGCAGAAATAGTAGAAGGCCAATATATCGAGTACGTATTTTCAAAGTTGGTACACTTGTACACAAAGTACAACAAAATCAGTCATTTAAAGGTGTACTTTATGTCATTTTATCCTTTAGAATAGACGTTAAAACAGTCAAACTTGTTGCGTTAAACTGTGTAAGATTATCATCATTATTTAAACCATCTTCACTAATGAATATGTTTTTCATGCCTAAAGCCTCCCCAAACTGCATATCCGAGATCGAATCTCCGACCATAATGCTTTTCGAGAAATCTATGGATGGAAAGTCTTTTTGAGCTTGCATTCCCATGCCTGGTTTTGGTTTCCGGCACTCGGCATGATCACTTCTTAAATTGGGACAATGATACACCTTATCAATTCGCCCTCCAGCGTCCTTAATGCTTTTAACCATCTGCTTATGAATGCTATTCAAATCATTTTCCGACATTAAACCCTTGCCGATCCCTTGCTGATTGGTGACCACAACAAGGACATGAAACCATTTCGAAAAATCTACAATCGCCTCTAAACTGCCCGGCAGAAATTCAAATTCTTCCCAGGTTTTCACGTAATCGCCAATCCGCCTGCGATTAATAACACCGTCGCGATCGAGGAACAAGGTCCATGAATGATCTATTTCAAAATCCAGCTTCTTCAAAGTATGTATTTGCTTTTTTATAATCTTCGGGTATTCCAATATCAATAAAATAGCCTGTCGACTCAAATCCCATGATGGCTATTTCGTCAACCCGCTTTGCCATATAATCTACCTCCATAGAGAATTTCTCAGGCTGGGTTGCCGCCAAAAAAGTGTTTCGATCAATGCAATATATCCCTCCATTGATCAATCCAGTTCGTGGTTTTATTGACTTCTCGCTAAAACCCACTATGCGTTTATTCTCTTGCTCAACCATCCCGTATCTTGTCACGTCAACCATCTCTTTTAGTGCAATGGTCATGCCGTTTTGGTTTGTGACGTGAACATTCAACATATTTTTCAGATCTACATCGAAATAGGTGTCTCCATTTAACACAAATACACTGTCGGATGCGCACACTTCAGCCGCCAATCGAATGCCACCACCTGTCCAAAGTGGCTCTTTTTCAACCACATACGTCAGCTCCAGGTGTTTAAACCGGTTCCCAAAGTATTGCCGAATTACTTCGTTTTTATAGCCTACCGAAAGTTTGACCTTTTTGACTTGTGTTTTGGACAATTGGAGTAACAAATAGGTCAGAAAGGGTTTGTTGGCTACAGACGCCATTGGTTTAGGTACATCTGCAATTACACTTCTTAACCGCGTACCCATACCTCCAGCCAGTATAATTGCCTCGGGTATCATTCGTCTATGGAATAACTATATAATCCAGACTTGGAGAACTCGTAAGACGTCACTTGACCATCTAAGGCAGATAGCGCTTCGATAACCTTAAATCGACTATTATCTGGGCAATAGAAGAAAATAAACCCTCCACCTCCAGCACCTGAAATTTTACCACCGTTCGATCCAGCGTTCATTGCGGTTTCATACAGTCGTTCGATGGTCGGATTGGTTATTCCCTCGGCCATTTGCTTTTTATACTCCCAGCAGAGATGTAGAATTTCGCCTATTTTGTTCAACTCACCTTTTAAAAGTGCTTCTTTCATTCGAACGCTTTGCTCTTTCACTTTTAACGTAGCATCAATCTGTTTTTGCTCTTTTTGATGAATAGCTGATGACTGTTTGTCTATAATTTTTGCCGACTCACGACTCGTACCTGTGTAAAACAGGACAATGTTGTTTTGAAGTTCGTTTACGTATTTCTTTGGAATCCGTAACGGGTTTACGATTACTTTATCGTCTTTATAGAACTCCATAAAGTTGAACCCGCCAAATGTCGCTGCATATTGATCCTGGCGCCCACCTGTAAGCCCCAGGTCTATACGTTCAATTTCATAGGCCAGATGCGCTATATCGTACTCCCCAAGTGGAAGCTTCAACCAATGTGAAAAGGCACCAATTATGGCCACAACTAATGTAGAAGAGGATCCCAATCCAGAACCAGGAGGCGCATCTACATGGGTAATCAGCTTAAAGGACAATGGTTTGTCCAAATAATCTTTAACAATTCGATTGTATACACCCTTTAACAAGTCCAACCGACCGTCTAGTTCGAGCTCCATGGAAGACGTAAGTGCAACTGATATCCGTTGATCTTGTGCTTCCAGTTCAATCGTATTCGTGTCGGTAGGGATTATGGTTGCATGGGCATATAAATTGATGGTGGCGTTGAGAATATTTCCGCCATATAAGTCTGCAAAAGGACTAACATCTGTCCCCCCTCCTGCTAAACCAATTCTAAGTGGAGCCTTACTTCGAATGATCATTCACAAATAAATTATGCATTGGCTTCAAATATAGAAGCATTGCCCTCAAAAGGCCAACAAAGATTTACTTTATACTATCGGTAACGTCGTATAAAAGGTACGGATAGGTCCAATCTGAGAACATCGCTCTATCTGGGTCCATTTCGTAATTCTTGTCGAAATACTTGTTCATAACCACCTTAAACGAATTTACCGGGCTGATGCTGTCGTACAACATCGAGTAATCATGGTCTGGAAAGTAGTAAGCGTTCATAATGGAGAACCGCTCTTTGAAGTCGTTATCTTCAAATCCTTTATGGTTTCTCAATTCAGAACAACTCCCATGGTCGCCCTGGATAATGATGATTGGTGGCACCTTAGATTCTGCAATGATCTTGTCAATCAACTCGGTCAGCTTTTTATTGATAAACTGTAACTGCCCGATGTATCCTTTTTTATACGAGGAGTTATCCGAATCTTTTTTAAACGGTCTCCAAATGTTGTAATCGTATCCAACATCTACTGAATTTCCATCCTTGTCGAATAAAAACGGTTGATGTGGAGCCAGAATATGACCATGCACGTAATACGGTTCTGGTTTGCTCGGAATAGTTCCCATAACCCTGAATGCCTCCAAAATTTTCTTTCTGTGAAAGTCTTCAGGGGATGCCGTTACAATTCGTTTTCTACGATTAAATGCACGTATTACAGACATATTGAGCAGTTCATTTTGGTAAAGACTAAACTTGGTGCCTGGTGTTTGATGAAAGACATCTACACTTTTTAGAAACACGACTTCAAAAATGGAAGCATCAAACGAAATCGACTTGTATTTCTGACTTTTTAGGAAGCTTAATACCTTATTGTTATTCAGCACCTTAGACATGGGCCATCTGCTTTCGTGCTTCTCCCCTAACACCGAAATAACCGAGTCTAAGTATTCCATGTTTAAGGCAGAAGGAATGGATAAAATGGTTTGACCGTAGTTTGAAATGGCCTTGTCTGCGACATAGAAACCTTTGTCTTTCAAATAGTCCGTAAACGGAGAATTATCGAAATCAAAGTACTCTTTCAACACATCGTTTCTACCGTAAGCGTCCATAACCAAATAATATATGGTTGGCCTTACTTTTTGGATTCCTTCCGTTGTATCGGATACGGTTTCCATAAATATTTCATCCGACGTTTTAGCTTCCTGACGTTTAAAATCAACGATAGTATACAAACTAAACACCAGGAGTAATGCAGAAACAAAATTAAGTAACGAGTTGATTTTTAACAGTTTTCCTTTGGACTTAAACAATCTCCAAGAGGTCAAAATAATCAAACACAAACTTGTCCATTTATAAAAGTTGTGATCCCATCGAATATTTTTAGGATAAAAAGGTATCTCCCAGTTGTAGCAGTATTCATAGTACGGCCCAAAACTCAACGCTAATATCATGATTAATGACGTCAGGAGTCCGGCTTTGATCCAGGTTTTAAAAACCAATCTTAACACAGAGACTAAAACGATCGTAATCCCTAGAATAAAAAGCAAAGGGGTTATCACATCCCCAAAAAGAACCATTTCAATGTTTTGAGAATATAAAAAAATGGCTGGAAACGCCGCAAAAAAGAGGCTATGCCATGGCTTTGCTTTAAACATATTTTTAGTTTTTAGACTTCAACAGGTAAAGTGTTCTTACCGAATCACCAACAACTTGCTTCTCAATAATATCAAAACAGGTGGTAAAGGCTGCTTCAAAACCTTCCAGGTGATAATCAACAAAGATATCTTCACGGGTTGAAAGCAATATTTTAACCTGTGAATCTTCTTTTGGAACAAACTCGATAATGACATACTGCCCTAACCGAGATAAGTATTCTGCCACCTTTTTTAACGGTACATTATTGCTCAGGGCAATATGGTGAATTAACGCTAACGCCATAACGACATCGGCTTTCCCTCTTTGCTCTAAGCTATCTCGTTCTTCATGTGCCCAACCAATAGCATTGCTTGGGTTGGTTAAATCCAACTGAAGCGGCAACATATCGATTTTGTCTTGTCGAACGCGTCGGTAGTTCTTTTCAACAGCAATAGGATCAATATCGAAGGCTACGGTATGGATTCCTTTAAGCGCAGCTATGGAGCTAAACGTTCCATCATTCGCACCCAAATCCCAAACACTTTTTGGTTTTACCTGATCGATAAACCCACCAACCAGTTTCTTCTTTTCGCCAAAACTCTCATCCGAGTAATTGGTAAACGTATAGTACTCTCCCCACTCTGTTCCATCAGGCTTCCATTCCAGTCTTTTTACGCCAGAAATAAGGTTATCGATTAAGCCCAACATAGCCATCTTACTCACTCCTTTGCCTTTCTTGTCCGTGGCTGGCTTATTGGCATACTTCAATTGAGTTTTGGCGTGCCAATGAATATGTGTGGCCAGTGAGAATTTAAATCTGGTTTTTCGAGGCAGCAGCTTAGAAGCTAGATCCAATGGAATACCATCAATGTTGGACTTCAGAAGTTGAAATATGCGTATATCGGTATAACTGGCTAGCGCCAATGGTGCCAAAAAGTGCTGGCAAAATTGTTTATAGGCTACCCAGGGTTCCCCTTCTTCATATTTTTCGAAAGAAAGCGTATCAATAAAGACCGGTTTCCCATTGACAAACTGAACGTTATAAGCCGATGAATCTTTGAGAGACAAACCCTTTTTCAATGCTGCTTTTTGAATAAACAACGTCAATAAGGCCGCGTCTTTAAGTTGGCCAAATGACCACTCATACGGATATGAAATAAACGGTAGTTGAGTCGGTTCGATGGTTTTATATGCATCTGCATATTTATTATCAACCTCTTCGTGTTTAACCAAATACCCTTTTTTTGTAAGGCTTTTATACAATCCAGATTCCATCAAAAGATTGTATTCCTCTGCACCTATTTTATTGATTTGACGATACAGTTTATCGTCTGACTTAAAAATAAAACCTGCAGGATCTCGGAAGGACGAATTAAGACTATTCATCATCCGCTTCTTCCAAAGAGTCGTCTTCCGAAGATGATTTACCTTTAAAGAACGTTACAATACGTACCCAGTACAGCTTGATGGCATATACACCACCTAAGAGACCGGCCACTAACATTTGTAAAATGTAGCTTCCAGTTCCTGGATCAAGATACGCAAATGCTGAGTTGGTAAAACTGAGAACGAATAGGAGAAGGATTAAAATGCTTTTCAATTTCATGTCTTTAAAAGTGGTGCAAAAATATAGAAATTGGACAACAATTGGGTAACGATCAATTAACCCCTTAATGACAGTAAGGAATGAACCATTCAAGATGCGAAATTTGATTCTTGTTTTAGCAGACCTAAGGTCTGTACAACCAGGCTTTATCGTGCTTTTTTCTACGGCTTTTAAACTCTTTTAATGCGGTTTTCTCGTCATTGCTGAGTACGTAAGCAATATGGTGAAACCCATTACTGTTTTTGATTAGAATCGCATCTGGAAAGTGTGTATTTCGGTGGTTGGCAAGGTTTAGTCCATTGTGAGCCGAATAAACGACCATATAAAAACCATTCAGTTCCGAATCGTTTAGATATTCCATCGAATGAGTAACTACCTCTTTTGGGGTCTTCTCTTTTGGCAATGGCTCTATTACGTTGACCGGAGTAGGTATGGGTGTCGGATTCACCTCAGGAATTAGTTCTTCTCTTTCGATCGGTTCGCTCTCCGTTTCCTGTACCTCCTCTTCCATTTGTTCCTCAGTTTCTTCTGCTGTGTCAGACGTTATTTCAGACTGTTCATCCTCAGCACTTACTTCCATCTCAGCAATTTCTTCTTCCTCCAAAGGATCCGCTACCGCATCCATGTCTTCAAGTCTGGGAACATATGAATCCAGGTCGGTATCTTTAAAATAGAATATGTCGTCTGATCCATTTCGGTTTGAACTGAAGTAACCAAATGTGTTACTTCTGGAACTGACGTATCCAAAATCATCGTAGTTTGAATTAATCGGTGCCTGGACAATACCTATGGTTGATTCAACGTCATCAGACGTCATTTCCCAGACGTAAATATCGAGTCCCCCGTAACCTGGTCGACCATCGGACGAAAAATATAAAATTTGGTCATCGCCATTGTCATATATAAATGGGTACACATCGTTTCCTGACGTATTGATTTCACTTCCTAAATTGATGGGCTTGCTCCACCCTTCGCTGTTGCGAACCGATTTATACAAATCCATTTCTCCTTGACCACCATACGCATCGGATGAATAAATCATCGTATTACCGTCTGCAGAAAGCGTTGGAAACGCAAAATTAAATCCCTGAGCGCACATGGGCTGAAGAACTCCTTTTGACCATCTATGTCCATCGTATGTCGATTTAAAAATACCCAGCGTGTATTGCGTTTCTTCACGGGAAAATAGTTTACCCGGTTGGATCACGTTTGCGGTGTAATAAATTGTATTGCCATCGTTTGTAAAACAAGCGGAACCGTTGTTGTAAACGTGATTTTCCTTGCTTAAAAGTGGCATACTCGAGCCACATCCACCTTCTGAAATTGACACATCTTGCTCAAATAAGCTCGTTGGGTTTCCATAGGTATGATCCGTTGTTGGATTTGTTTCTGAAGGGCGATCTGAGGTATAAACCAGTTTGCCGGATGGGTGAATTACGGGTGAAAATTCTGCATATTCTGATGTACTCAAGCCTAGCTTAGACACCTCTACCATAGATTTATCTGAATGCTGGCTTTTTGAAATGTTACAAAAGCGTATGTACTCATTGGCTTGTTCGGCTTGACCGGTCACTTCTCCCCAATGCCAATAATACCAAATAGAACGATCGTATTTTTCCTGAATCTGCTGTAGATTGGCATAACCCAACAACACTTCTGGGTTTGCAGTCGTTTCATTCAACACCTGGTCAAAATACCACTCACTTTTTAGGTAGTGTTTTACGTTTAAATGCGCCAATGCCAATTGCTCCATAATCTGCATAGACATTGTTGTGTTTCCGGCTCCTCTTGCTTCCTCAAGAGCTACTTCGTAATGCTCGATTGCTAAGAAATAGTTTTTAGCCCTCATGTTCTTTTTGCCTTGTTCCAATGAATCGGCGGGCATAAACCCTACCAATACAAATGTGGCGAGTAGAAAGGCGATGTTTTGAATTCTCTTTTTCATAATTAAAAGAATCTAAGCGAGTTAACCGTGTTTACTTTTTTATCTTTCATCATGAAAATAATGGAAATTTCATGACTGCTTCCTGTAAAGCCTGCACGCATTTGTTGGGATATTGCACCTGCATATCCAAATTGGAGAAACTTATTGAGTTTTGCTCCGACCATTATTCCGTATTGAGAATCCGTTTTGTAATACGGACCAGCCCAAACTAAATTCTGATACGAACAGATCAAATTGATGTCCATGATGTTTCGACCCGACATGTAATGCCTTAATTGCACATAGGGGTTAAGCCACCAATTTTTGTTAAGCCTACCTTCATGTCCAACGGAAACAAACGTGGGCATTTCGTCTGAGTTATATTCGGACTCGACAGAGCCATCAGTTTGCAACGTATTTTGAAACCAGGCGGGAGCTGAAATACTTAGAAAGCTGGTTTTGTTAAAAAGGTAAATTCCTGCGCCTGCATTAAAACCACTTCCATTGGTATTCTTATAAAAACGATCATCATCACGAACACCTGTCTCAAGCTGTCCTCCGTTGTTTTTCATGTTGGTCATCGTGCCCTGTACACCAAACACCGTCGTAAATTTCTTAAATTTCAGGCGGTAACTATACATGGCAGAAACCTCTGTATTGGCTTGTACGCCCATGCTGAACGACGCAACGTTTAGGCCCACAGAAGCTTTGGTCAATCCCACAGGAGCTGAAATGTTAAACGCAATGGATTTAGGTGATGACGGAATGCCAGTAAGGTGACTGTTTGCCAAAAGGCCGCCTCGTACCTTTAAGTTTTTACCGGAATATGCTGGATTTATCAACTGGTGATTAAGCATATATTGATTGGCATAATAGCCCATTTGAGCGTATGTAGAGAGCGCAAACATCACAGTAACCAGAGTTAAAATTATTTTCTTCATTGCGCTGTTATCTTTTAAGTTCAATAAATCCCTTTTGCAATCTCTCCTTGTCTTCGGTCAGGTTTAGGAAATAGAAGTAGGTATCTTCGGGAAGGTCTTTTCCGGCAAAATATCCCTCGCTCGCAACTCCGGACCATTGATTGTTATAACCAGTTGTCCTAAAGACGACCTGACCAAATTTGTCCATTATGACTAATTCGCTTTCTGGGTAACTTTCAATTCCCGGAAGAATTAACTGGTCGTTAAGTCCATCCGAATTGGGCGTAAACAACGTAGGGATGTCAATTTGTTGAACCTGAATAATGATGACTTCTCTGCTTCCACTATCGGAACACCCCATTTCATCTACAATCTTAATATCGAACATATATGTGCCGATAGATGGCGGTTTAAAACGCCCTTCGGCCGCACTCGGAGCCAATAAATGTTCACCCGGTGTCCATAAATATATAAATTGACCTGTACCACCTGTAGCCAAATCGCCTGGGCCAATAATCAACGGACTGGACGGTGTATAATACATGGTGGTGTCTGGCCCCGTGTTCAAATAAACAAAATTGTGTACATGCACAATCACTGTATCCTCAACAGGAATATTACATGCATTATCTGCTGACCAAACCCATAAATTGTCTCCTTCTCCGAGCCCATATATATAGGCATTTTCATAAACTGGGTCAACCAGTTTACCCTGGCCTTGAACAAGTCTCCATACCCCAGATTCATTAATAACTGGTGTTGCATCGAGAAACAATTCCGTTCCACAAAGAGCGGTATCTTTACCCGCAATGGTTGATACAACGGGCATAACTCGCGTTATTTTGACCTCATCGAAAAAGGAAGCGCATGCCCCATTATTCGCATTCCATCTTAAAATATTCTCTCCAGGCGCGATACCTGACAGGTTACATTCTGGATTGCTAGCCTGGGCCAATATCAACGTACCTTGTATGATTTCCCAGCTGCCATTTCCGTATTTTAGAGGAACAGCATTCATGGAATAAATCGTATCACAGATAACCGAATCTCGACCTGCATTTGGAAATTCACCAACCGTATCTTTGGTTATTATTACCCGTGCAGAATCTAATGGGCAATTGCCATAGGTAACCGTCCATTGAAAAACGTGGCTTCCGGCTGTTAAGTTCGTAACTCTTGAATTGGGAGCAAGAGGATCAACGATGATGGCCGTATTGCCGACTGCAGACCATTCACCTACACCTAAAACTGGATTTTTACCTCTTAATACATATTCCCCTGCACACACATGATCGTCTGGCCCTGGCCTTGCATCGTCGCTCGTCACCGTTAAAGTTATGATGTTTCTAAACAGGGCTAATGCCGGCAATGAGGCATGTTGTATTCGACACGTGTAACTGCCTTCATTTAATAACGTAAGACACCTTAATTTAAGTTCCCGATTTGTATCTCCATCAAGTTCATTTCCATCTTTTATCCATTGATAAGAAATACCGCTCAAACCGGCATCTGTGGTTGTGCTTAAGGTTATTTCACCCCGATGTAAACCAATCACGTTTAACGGAATTTCGACACTGTCCTGATTCGCGTAAGTAAAGCCTAATGATCGGCTCGAATAAGGCATTAAGTGGGTAAAAGTCAAGGCATTACCATCTACATATAACGAGTCAGCCGGAATAACTGAAGGCAGTCCAGACAGGTTGTTATTTGAAAGATTTAATGTGCCAAATGGATGATTTGGAACATCCGTTGCTTTTAGAGAACCATTAAGGTTATTGTTGGGTAAGTTTATGTTCCAAATGAGGTCATTCTGAAGTTCAACGCCATACCATTTGTCGAGGGAAAACGATTTCCAATTTTCTGAATTATTCCAACCATCACCTTCAAGATTTTGGTAGAAAGACAATAAGGATAAGGAGTCCTGAGATCGACTTTGACCAAGAACATTTTGGTGGACTAATCCACTTAAACACAACAGTATAAAAAGACTACGCATGGCAGACAAATGTAGGACATAATTTTCGACTTTTCTGTTTTTCACTCAGACATTGGAGGCAAAGCCATGCTGCAACTGGAATTTTCAGTATCCAATAACCAATTTTTTAATTCTCTGGTTTGTAGCTACTTATAACTAGTGTTTAATTGTCAATTAAATAACCAACATCAATAATTCGACATATTGTAGTTAAAAAGACGTAATATTGAGATACAAAGTTCGATGTTATGTCAAAGCGATTAGTCACCACATTCCTGTTATCATTTTTCTGTTTTTTGCCGCATTTATTTGCTGGACACAATTTCTCTGTTTATCCAAATGGAACAGATTACTATCTCCGCATTTCGTTTAATTCACTTTATTCGGATTACTGTGATTGCTCCAATAACCAAACCCATATATCGGCATCAAGGTATAGTTTTGGAAATTCCACAAAGTGGTTTAACAAGTATATTTCTGGAGGATCGTCTTCCGGGTCGTATGACCATCTTGTAGGACCAGGCTATACCGCCAAATACTATATAACCGTTTATTATTCGGGTCGCGTATGCACTTCCCCTGCCTTTTGTTCAGCTTGTATTAAAAAAAATTGCAGTACCAGCGTACAGCTTAATGGCCCCATTTCCAACAGAACGGTCTCCATAAAAAAACCGACGAATGTTGCCGCCACTGACGGAGTTAGTGATACGTATGTCGATATTACCTGGAGTAAAGGCACAGACATTCCAGATAGTAGGCACAAGTATAAAATTTATCGAAACACAACATTAATTGCCACGGTAAATGGTGATGTACGGACTTATCGAGACGCTGGTTTAACACCAGGCAGCTCATATACATATCGCGTTACGACCTTTACCGATAACTTTGGTTCAGGAAATCACGAGTCGAGTATATACAGTTCTGGCGCATTTGATGATGGATCTACTTTTTCAATGGGCTTAAGTGCCACCGACTCTGAGTTTACGAGCAGAACCGTACTTAGATGGAATGATGTTTCTGCTCAGGCAGAAGAAATTGAAATTAGCCGCATGGATCAGGGAGTGACTACTCAGATCGGAGTGGTTTCTAAATACTCAAGATCGTTTAGCGATTATGAAGGTATACCAGGTTACACGTACACCTACATTGTAAAAGCAGTTAAGGTGGGTGCCACCTATCTTCCAGACGACGACCCCGGAACGCGAAAAGTTAACGGCCTCTTAAAAGGCAAAGTCGTCAGCCCATTAAATGCGGGTGTTTCTGGAGTGACCATTACAGCCGAAGCCGAGGTTGACGAAAATGGAACAATGATCAGTAAAACCTACTCCGCGGTAACAGACGCCTCAGGTTTTTACCAAATTGAAGGACTGTATTACTATAAAACCGCTACTTATAGGATTTATCCGTCCAAACCCAGGCACAAGTTTAGACCAGATACCGTGTTTAGGAAGTTAGACATTGACAACCCGAAACTTGCATCCGTTGACTTTACCGATACAACTGTATTCACCATCATTGGAACCGTAACCTACCCTATTTTAGGAGGTGCATCCAAGGTATCGTGTGGCATACAGGGAGTCAAAATATTACTGAACAATAATGAAATTGCCCAAACAGATGCGCAAGGAAAATTTTCTTTCGTGGTTCAGGATGAAGGGAGTTATAACATCAAACCGGTTTACTTACACCATCAATTTGCGGTTACAGATACAAACATTTACATAGCCGATAACGTCCTGGATCTTAAGTTTTTTGATGTTGAAAAAGATACACTTGATATTAAAGTTCAGGGGGGATGTAATACCAGTTTAGCGGATTCTGTTAAAGTTCGTATTCGGTCTACGCAAGACGTGGTGTGTTACGATACATCGATATATACCAACGCAAGCGGAAATGCCCAAATCATTTTAGCCGCTAGAGAATATAAAGTCGAAGTGACCGAATTGTTCCCGGTAAACAGCAACATAGAATATCAAATTGCCTATAAACCCTTAAAAATTGATCTTACTACGCGTGATTCTTCTGTAAGTTACGACACGACGTATACTGTAGATACGATCCAAACTGTGGTGATTACCCTTCCCAACGGTGTTCTCGATACGATATTGGGATATTATGATACCATGAGTGTTGCTATAGATTCGAGCAGGCATGATATTAAACCCAAAACAGATTTTATTTATAGAGCGCCAATAAGCATTGCAGTAAATTGGGATGAGGCTGCGGAGGGCATGGTATGTATGCCCAAATTTGGAGGCGGTACCGAAACGGTTCCCTTAATGGAAAAATCAGCCACCTATGGAATCACAATTGAAGTCAAAGAAGCGGCGTCGGGTTGTCCCGTTAAAGAGGGCGAACTACGCATATATGATTATGTCAGTGACCGAGATGCAAATGCTCAGGTGATCAAAATTGTTGATGGAAGAGCAGAATATCTGCTAACAGCTGGTAAACCAAAAATTGCCGGTGGTGGTCAACATCCAAACCAAAAACTATTTTACATGTTGGCTGATGTTGGCTTTTTAGACCCCGTTCCTTATGAAGAATGGGTTCTTGTTACTGGCTCAGAAGGTCGAGACAAAACATTTACAACACGATCTGCAGGTATCCCTTTTGTGGTTTTACATGACCCTCCAGGTGACAATAGCTATGCCTATGTCGAAAAGGGTTCGGTATTCAGTACATTTATCCAGACCGATGAAATCTACGGTGGATCAGCAGGTTTAAAAACCGAGGTTGTTACGGGTGGTGGGTTTGTTACTCCGTTTTCCAAAACAGCTTTAGGTGTGGCCATTGAAGCGGAAATCGTAGGTGGAAGAGATAACAGCAATAAGACTGGAACGGTAACCACATTAACCTTTAATGAACGGTTCAGTACAACAGCTGCGGAACAGTTAACCGGTTACCCCGGTGATGTTTTTGTTGGAGCAGCCTTCAACATGATATACTCTATAGCAGATGCCATAAACTATGATGCAGCTTCTTGTGGAATACTTCGAGATACCATATTACAGATTGACCCAATGGGTTTTGCAACTACTTTTATATACACCGAAGGTTTCCTTAAAAGTGTGCTCATTCCTAATTTGATCGAATTAAAAAGATTGGCCCCAGTAGATTCAGCAGCTGGCATTCAGATGGACATCGATAATTGGAACCAAATTCTTTCTGACAATGCCTTGAATCGAGATTCTCTAGCCGTTCCAACACCGGGATCAAAGGGAAACATATCTATAAGTACCGGTGCTTCTTATGACAATGTGAGTACGTTCGATACGGCAATAAGCGGATCAAGTTCGTACAAAGCCTTTTTCAATACCAGCGCCTTTATTGGAGTTGCTGGAGAAAATTTGTCGGGCTTTTGGGCTAAGTTCAAGCTCGGTATTGTCGCCACCGTAAATTACAGCTATTCATCCGATTCCGGAACAACTACTACAGA
>CAYZWM010000046.1:0-21309 GCA_964482155.1 uncultured Chitinophagaceae bacterium
TCCTTTGTCTTCTAACACATCAAATGAAAAAACTATTTATATCGATGTTCTTTTGTCTTTTGGCCTTACACGGCCTGGCACAAGAGTCTCGAATCTTCTGCGGATATGTACGATCCGATCTAAACGCTAAAACTCTAGCCAACGTGAGAATCAGTGTACCGACTGACTCAATAGAAACCTTTAGTAACTCCATCGGTTACTTCAATTTGGAAGTATCGTCTGATACCGTAACTGTTTTTATGGAGCGCGCAGGATTCCACGATTTGCATCACAACTTTGATAGAAACAATGGAGATCCATTTTTTATTGAAATGGAGCCCCTTGAGAACTTCGAGTATAACGCGTTTACCCCATCGTCAATAAGTAATGGATTGGTATACAGCCCCCAATCTGATCAAATAATTATGGATAAAACGGAGGCAAGAAACCTTCCGTTCATTTTTTCCGAACCAGATGTAGTTAAAGCATTGCAGATATACCCTGGAGTTGATTTCGCTTCTGATGGGTATGCAGATATGATTGTGCGTGGTGGTGGACTGGGACAAAACCTTATGCTATTGGATGGAGCACCGGTTTATGGCCTGGGACATACCATCGGTTTTGTGTCTAACTTCAATACAGATATGGTGGACGATATTACGCTGTATAAAGCGGCATTCCCTGCACGATTTGGTGGACGGCTGGCAAGTGTAACTGAAGTAAAATCCAACGCAGGAAATGGGAAGAATGCAACCGTGCATCTCGCAGCAAGTCCAATACTGGCCAATTTGAATGTGGGCTTACCCGTAGACCAACGAGGATCTTCGTTGGGATTTAGTATCCGTAGATCGTACATCGACTTGCTGCTAAATACCAATGAATTGGATATCGTTTTTCGAGATTTTAATACGAAGCTAAACCTAATAATAAGCGATAAGAGCTCACTCACCGTTAGCTTTTTCAGTTTAAGAGACATTAACAAACAATCGTTTACGGACAGCGATAGTTTAGGCAACCCAATATTAGCGACCGACTTTAGTCTAAGCATGCGCAATCGAACAACGTCGGCTCGGTTTAATCAAATTCATAACAAACGATTAATTGGGGCATATACGGTTTATTACACCCACTTTAATAACTCTATATTATTAGAAGAACAGGATTTTGTTCAGGCTTCAGGTGGTGCAGCTTTTAGTGATTTGGATGTGAACTTTTCTGCTGGAGAGATTGGTGCCAGTGCCGACTACGAATACAGAAAGGACAAAAAGAGTCTTATACGGTTCGGTCTTCAGAATAAGATTCATCAATACAATTCCGGGTCATTGATCCAAACGTCGTACGATTCGATGCGGAAAATAACCGATCAGGACAAATTTGGGGATACGGTGTTGCGAAATGGTCTGGAAATGGCGCTTTATGTTGAAGATGAATATAGATTCTCAGATAAACTTAAAGTGAACATTGGCGTTCGAAACGTCTTTTACTCCTTTAATGGGTTTAATAAATTTTATTTTGAGCCTCGATTGCAAGGACGCTATTTACTGAATAAGAAATCATCAGTCAAGTTTTCGTATACCCGGGTAAACCAGTTCACCCATTTGTATAACACCGATGGCGATGCGACTGACTATTTTCTGATTTGGTTACCAGCAAGTGAAAAATTGAAACCTGAGGGCAGTCATATTATCAGTTTGGGTTATGCATCCAAACCAACCAGCAATGTGCAATTTCTTAGTGAAGCCTACTATAAAACATTGTCTAACCAACCCATATTTTATTCAGCCGATTTGTTTGATCAAACAGACATTCAAGCCAATTCGCTGGTAGGTAGGGGCAATGCGATGGGATGGGAAAACAGCATTCGGTATGTCGATGAAGAATCGGTGTATTACATAAGCGGTACATGGTCAAAGACAACACGGAATTACGATGATTTAAATAGGGGGGAGTCCTTTTATTTTGACTACGACAGACGATTAGTCGGAAAGGCCGGGTTTATTTACAGTTCAGGGAATTTCATATTTTCAGTAAGCGGTGTACTGGCCACAGGAAACCCATATACGCTGCCAACGTCGAAATATAGAGACATTGATGGTGGAATTGTGCTGGCCTACGACGAAATAAACAATTACCGTGCGTATGCACATAAACGGTTGGATTTAAAAGCCGAGTGGTTCTTTTCAGACGGCGTGCAAAGTCTTGAGCTCATGATTTATAACATGTTCGGAAATCGAAACATCAACTCTATTTATAGCCAACGAGACAGCAACTCACAGAATCAACGATATATTGCCTACAGCACATCCAGTTTTGTGTTTTTACCATTTGTAACCTACCGATTAAGAATTGAATAATGAAGAGATCAGTATATTTTAGCATAACAACCCTGATTGTATTTGGAGGTTTATTTGGGTGCGGTGCAGACCGACCTCTTCCAAAAAGCGAACTACCAGGATTTACAGATAAAATTGTAATAAATGCATCCCTGGATAACTTAACTCCGATTGAAGTTGAAATCAGCCATGCAGCTGGTGCGTACACAAACAATTTACCGGAAGAATATAAAACGGTTGATATTTCACTAACCCACCCGGGGTCGTCTATCAAAATACCGTTGATCTACAACAGTCTAACCAACAGCTTTATTGCGACTAAAACCGCAGAACCCGGTCGATCCTATGAGCTATCGGTGGTCGATACTACCGGTCGATTGCAGAGCGTAAGCGCACGTTGCATCATGCCCGAAGCTGTATTGTCAAAGAAAATTGGCTTTATTGAAAATGGTGGGAAGGATATGGATGGTCTTCCATCTGACGTACTTTCAGTTCAGTGGATAGATGTGGCGGGGATAAACTATTACATCGTGCACTTTTATTACTACAGTCAAACGGTAGACCTGTTTATTCCATTTGATTTTGCTATGACCGACCCGACCTTATCTGCACCAGAAACGGTAAAACTAATTGATGGGGGCTATTTGTTTAGCGATGCGTTGTTTAATGGTAGAGAGAAGAAAATGACCGTTATTCCGCCAGGTGGACTGGTGGCGAACAACACCGATATTCGGTACCTTATTGAACTGAGATCCGTTACGGAAGACTATTACAAATACCATACGACGTTGCAACGGTACAGAGATACCGACGATCTTCAACAGGCAGGGCCTTTTGGAAGCGCCGTCATCGTACATAACAACATTGTGAATGGGTTGGGGACGTTTATTTCTTCAACGCTTGAGAGCGATACCATTCGATAGATTTACGTCGTTAGTCCTTTCTGATAATCGGATAGAAATTTTTCTTACGGAGAAGTTGACCAAAAGTCAATTTATCTAACTTATCATCCTTTGGCAACCACATATCGAAACAAAATGTGAATTGACATGAATCCAGTCGGAGGCAAAACTGGCCTAAATTCGTTATGAAACTTGGGAGGACCATACTATCTGCTTTTGCTTCGAAGTCATTTCTTACCCTATCCAATCCGTGAATTTTTACTAGTAGTTCAACCTTCATGGAGTCGCGGTACGTGCAGTCAATAAAAATGCCACAGCCATTTATCGAATCGAGTTGAGACAAACTTTTGCCAAACAACCCTTTGGCATTATAAATATCTGCTTTTAACATATTGATGTCAGCAAATGCCCCCATCCAGGCGTTACCACAAAAACCATAATTACATTTGCTAGCTTCGTTCAACATAAACATAGCGCGATCAAGGTTTCCTTCCTTCTTAATTATTCTTCTAGCCTTATTGATGTAATGAAAACCCAACTTATAATCATAATATTCTTTAGTAACTGCTTGAAGAGGAAGCGATAAAAGTATGATAATTATTAGTTTTTTCATGGTTTAAACGTCTTCTAGAAGGGCTTATTCATTCGGGTCAGAAAAGGCTGGATTGTTTAGAACAGTGGTGTCTTCCAGGGTCAATAGGAAGGCCAAAAGATCCAGTTTATCTCGATCTGTCCATGCACGACCAACAGGCTTTTCGTTTTGAGTATGTTTGATAAGGTCTGGCGAAAGTGTACTTGAATAATGGAAACCAGTATCATAGAAATTAATGACTTCCTGAATGGTTTCAAATCGGCCGTCGTGCATATACGGCGACGTATGTCTGAGGTTGAGCAACGAAGGAACTTTAAATTTACCCATGTCATTCGGATTTCCAGTTTGACCTGCTAACCCGGGATCTTGAGAAGGGTCTGCGTTCAAACCGTTATTCTGAAACGTAAAATTGGTTGTAAACGATGTGGCCGTATGGCAGTGAAAGCAATCCCCTTTGGTTTCGTCAACAAATACGCGATAACCACGTTCCTGAACTTCATTTCGGGAGTCATCTCCGATGCCAGGAATACTATTCGGGTTAAACGAAGTGATGCTTCTTAAAAACTGAGCCATAGCCTTGCTCATGGTCTCTACAGATATGGTTGAATCACAAAATGCTTCGTAGAACATACCCGGATAACGTTGAGTTTGCTGCAATTGTTTCACGGCGTTAAAGACACTTTCGTGCATTTCCACATCGGACTCTATCGGGAATAAGACCAATTCTTCCAACGAATTGGCTTTCCCATCCCAAAATAATTTCGGAGAATAAGCCAGATTGGCAATAGGAGGTGCGCCTCGGCCACCAACAAACCCGTCAATACCAATGCTGAATTTGTTTTCATCTGTAAATGCAATGGATTGAGTGTGACAACCTGCACAAGCCATACTGTCGTTGCCGGACAATAATTTTTCGTAAAAGAGATGTCGACCAAGCTCGATACCTTCAACCGTCATTGGGTTATCTTGTGGTATGGGAATGGGCGGGGAGTTTGGAGGTGGTGCAATGGTTATTGGAGTTCCACAACTGATTATAAAAGACCCTTCTCTCGGATCTTTTTTACAGGAATAAAGAAGTATAATTAGAAGGGAAAACCCGATTATCTGAAGATTTTTAGTCCGTTTGTAAAACATTCGTATCCGTTTATCAATTAGATGATAATTATTGACGGTAAAGATACATTTTTGAGTAATGTTGATTGCATCGCCTATGTATTATTTGGGTTAATTTGCGGCACTTTAAGTTTAACGCGTTTGAAAAAGATTCTACTTTTACTTTACCTCGCTGGTCTAGGGTTTGCGGCTCAAGCCCAGGTGGGAGAGATACGAGGATTTGTATACGATAATAGGTCGGGAGAAGCCTTGTCGTATGCCTCAGTTGTCGTCCAGGATAAACGGTTGGGAGCTATGACAGATGAAAGTGGTTTCTACGCCTTAGCTAAGTTAAAACCTGGAGAATATGTGATTTTTGCTTTGACCGTGGGTTATGATACCGTGTACACAACGGTTGTTGTGAAACCCGGCCAAACCAAAATGGTGAACATAAACCTGAACCAAATCTCAAACACCCTTGGTGCGGCGCGTATAGATTTAGAGCGAAAACGAACCATTTCGACAACACGTATTGGCGAGATCAATATTACCCCAAGGCAGCTCACACAAATTCCAACCGTTGGTGGTGAACCGGATTTGGTTCAATACTTACAGGTTTTACCCGGTGTGGTTTTTAGTGGAGATCAGGGGGGACAATTGTATATACGGGGTGGATCGCCCATAATGAATAAGGTATTGTTAGATGGAATGACCATTTACAACCCGTTTCACTCCATCGGTCTGTTTTCTGTATTTGATACAGATATTCTCAAGAGTGTAGACGTGTATTCTGCAGGTTTTTCGGCAGAATATGGTGGCCGAATTTCAGCCATTGTTGATGTACAAACCCGAGATGGTGACCGTTCTGGTTTTAAAGGCAAACTCAATGTAAACCCATTCACATCTAAGGTTTTAGTAGAAGGACCGCTTAAAAGTAAACGAAAAAAAGGACGGGCAAATACCTCGTATATCGTAAGCTATAAAAACAGCTTTTTAGATAAAACATCTAAACTGTTTTACAATTATGTAGGTGAAGGCCAGTTACCCTATTCGTTTAGCGACTTGTACACCAAGTTGTCGTTTAATTCCAATGCGGGTAGTTTCTTGAAGTTATTTTACTTCGATTACAACGACCGGGTAGATTTTGAAAATACGACGACTTATGATTGGAAATCCGATGGATTTGGTGGGAAATTCTTACTGATTCCACAGGAATCAAAAAACGTTATTGATGGCTCGTTTGCGTATTCAAATTATGACATCGAACAAAAAGAGCTGGATGCGAAACCTCGTAACTCAGGAATTAATGGGTTTAATATGGCGCTTAATTTTACCTATTACTTCCCACATTCAAAATTGAAATACGGACTGGAACTCAATGGGTTCCAAACATCTTTTCAAATCTTCAATGCCGTCAATCGAAAAATAACCCAGGAGAACAACACCACAGAGCTTGCGGGTTTTGTGAACTACAATACCAAGGTTTGGAACATGTTCATCTTTGAACCTGGAATCCGAGTTCAACGATACGCCTCACTGGGTAACACAAGCGTTGAGCCTAGATTTAGATTTAAATACTTAATCAATGGCCGATTGCGGTTTAAAGTGGCTGCAGGTTTGTATTCTCAGAATTTGTTAAGCGCATCGTCCGATCGAGATGTAGTGAATTTGTTTTACGGATTTTTATCCGGCCCAGAAGAATTACCCAAATTTGTAGGAAATAAACCGGTCACGCACCGCATGCAAACGGCTCAACATCTGGTGGGTGGGTTTGAACTAGACGTAGACAGTCTTTCCTCGATTAATATTGAAGGCTATGCCAAGGAATTTACACAGATTACGAACATAAATCGAAATAAGATTTACGACGATAATTTGCAATTTGCCGACAAACCAGAACATCTCCGAAAAGATTACATCGTAGAAACTGGACTGGCATACGGATTTGACATTACCTATAAACGTCAATCGGACCGGTTGTATTTATGGTTGGTGTATTCCTATAACAATGTTTCCAGGTACGACGGTATTCAGACCTATCAACCTCATTTTGACCGAAGACACAATGTGAATGTTGTAACGTCGTATGTAATGGGTAAAAAGAAAATGTGGGAGGCGAACGTACGATGGAATTTTGGCAGTGGTTTCCCGTTTACGCTTACTCAGGGTTTTTACGAAAATTTAAGCTTCACCAACGGAACCTCGCAGGATTATCGAACAGCCAACGGAGATTTCACCGTAGTGTATGACGATATCAATAGGGGGCGACTTCCTTATTACCATAGGCTTGATGCCAGTTTAAAACGGACCATCATCTTCAAAATGGAAAAGGGAGATCCGACACGCCTTATGGAAATTATTGCCAGTTGTACGAACATTTATAACCGTGATAATATCTTCTTTTTCAATCGGGTTAGTTACGAGCGTGTAAACCAGTTACCGATCCTACCGAGTCTGTCGGTGAGTTACAGGTTTTAGGACTATATTGCCTCGATGTAGGAGGCCTAGCGACTGATTTGCTATTTGCGCATACATAACCAAAATTTAGTTTTATGAAAACGATAAAGGCCGTATTGGTCATGGTGACGTTAATCGTGCTGACCTCGTTTAAGTTGGTCAATTCACCGGTTGTGGTAATCGATTTGCCAAAAAGCAATGTCTTGTATAAGGGAGTTCATAATCCCATATCCATTTCAATGGTTGGAGCCTCAGATGATGATCTTATTGTTGCTGTGGTTGGAGGAGATTATGTAGAGATTAGACCTGGAGAACACGCTATTATTGTACACAATGAGGTACGGCAAGTGGTTATTCGAGTAGCCTATAAAAGCGAGAACGATGAAGTCAAAATGATGGGTTCTGAGGTGTTTAGAGCCGAAAGACTTCCCGTTGCTGAAGCTGTTTTAGGTGGGATTTATAACGACGGTAAATCGCTTAGAAAGGAAGTGGTTGGTAGACAGACAGGTGTGTTTACACAGTATAATTTGCCAACATTGCCAGAAATCCACACCAAGGTGTTGGGTTATGAGGCCGTAGTGGTGGATGGAGATGTAACCCAAACATTTATAAACAAAGGTTCTGCGTTTAGCCCGGAATTGAAGGAAGCTATTTCGGACTTAAATTCGGGAAGCTATTTGGGCATTTACAATGTCAGGTATACCGACTTAAATACCTTAGATTCTGCCAGTAAACAGGCTACAAACCTCTTAATTACCATCAAGTAGTTGCTATGATTCGAAGCGTAATGACCTTTTTGACCTGCATGATTTCTATACTGGCTTTAGGACAAACCTGGGGAGTGAATACGGTAACGAGTCTTTCCTATTCAGGCTTATCTCAAAGTCTTCGGGCAGAAGTTCACCTAAACCAGTGGGAACTTGATTTAGGACCTAAGTTTAATATGAGTAAACATGCCTATCCCTGGTCGTATAAACCCGGCGTGTCGGTCAATTTAAAATACAAAATCGGGGAAGCCAGACAGAGCAGTGCATTTGTTTTATACGAAATCCTTCCTTTGACGGGATCAACGGTCCAGGAATTTTATGTTGGATACGGACTTGATCTAAAACTCAAGACACATTGGTTCGTTCATGGGTGTGCTGGTTTCGGTGGCTATTCGGAAAAGGCTAAAGGCAGTTATCCATTTGAATTGAATGGTTTGGCCTACTATACGGGAATAGGTGTTTCCTATGTGTTCTCAAAACATAAAGCGTCTGAAATTGAGCAAGCGAATTAACGGAATGAGAATACGTCTACTCATATCTACCTGTATTCTATTGATGTTGGGCTGTGGTAAGCCTGAAATATCGCGTGAAGAAGTAGTTGTTTTAGGGCATGGAGGTGCTGGATTTGAAGGCCTTAATAATTCGTTTGTCCCCAATGGGGAGCTTAGCATTAAACAAGCGTTGTTGATGCAGGGCGCTGATGGGGTAGAGGTAGATGTTCAGCTTACCAAAGACAGCCAGGCGGTGTTATTTCATGACCAGCGATTGGAAGGGGCTACGAATTCATCGGGTTTTGTTTGGGAGAAAACCTGGGAAGAATTGAGCCAAGTAAAATACAAACGCATTGGAATGAACGCTTCTGAGGTCGAACATATATGGCGGCTTCAGGATTTATTTGACTTTATTGATGAGGAAGGCCTGGACGTTTGGTTGTCGATTAACCTTCATCCACGAACAGATGTAGAGGATATAGACGCATATAACCAGATATTTTTTTCAGCCTTTTTTTGGCCTCTTGAAAGGTATTCGAATCGATCAAAACTCATTATTGAATCTCCAAATGCCGCTAACTTGAGAGTTTTTAGAATCTTTCAAGGTGCTGGATTGCAACTCTTTTACACCACCACGTTGAACGACGACAACCTCAAAACCGCTGAAGAAATGAATTTTGATGGCTTTGTAACGCATTATTTGGATGAAACAGAAGCTCGAATAGAAAAGGCTAAAAGCCGGGGTTTTCAGGTCGCTTTATACGGAATTAAAATTCGACAGGATATTCCAAGAGCCTTAAAGTTCCGACCCGATTTTGTTCAAACCGACAACGTGCCTCTAATGTTGTCATATTTAAAGTAAGTCAGATTACCTGGAGGCTATGGCTATCCAGCATCGCTTGTTGATGCACAACATGACCATATTTCTAATCTTTAGATAACGTTATAATTTAGCCGCTTTTCTTTATTTAGTAGACTCCTGTATTGGGTGATCTCGTGATGAAAGAAAAAGCCATAAATTTGGAAGAATCAATAACTCAACCGTATGAAATCTATCCGTATCCATTTCTTAAGCTTGATATTAACACTTTGTGCTTCAAACGTTTTCGCGCAAAGCAGTTTTATTAGTTCTGTTGGCGTAAATGCATCGCCCAACATTGGTTTTCGAACGTTAACCCTTACGAATGGAAATGAGATTGAGACCATTATCTTTAACCAACGGCAGATGGAAGAGGGTGTCCGTTCGGGCTATACAATTGCCATTCATGCAGCTCATAATTTTTCATCAAACCTAAGTTTTGAGGTTGGCCTTCAGTACGGCCGACAAGGTTTTTCACATGATTTTCCAGTTAGAGGGAATGGAATAGATCTCAATCCCATCATTGAACTTAAAATTGATCAAAATTTTGATTACGCTGGTCTACCGATCCGATTTGTATACAAATCTGGAAAATTGGATCAACCTGTTTCATTTATTTCAGGCCTAGGTGTTACCCCATCGGTTTTGCAAAGCTCAACGGAAACGGTACGTAGCATTTTGTTGGATGGCCAAGTCGAGCGTGAAACGCATGAGACAAATATTCCATATAAGGGTTTCAACCTGTTCGCGGAGTGGTCTGTTGGTGTTGATATGAATTTATTCGGCAACCTTCGATTTCGAATAGAACCGACCATACGATATGGTATCATGCCGATACTTAAAGGAAATATAACCACTCATTTGTGGAATGGTGGATTAAATCTCGGTTGTTATTACACGATTCACAATGACTAACGTCAGATTATGTGTGGTTTTATTTGGCCTGGGCCTGTTGCTCAGCTGTAATCCTGGTTCCAATTTGGTGGAAGATTCAACGTCAGAATCCATCAGTCGAATAGAATCGCTGTATTCACCGTACGACTCGATTCCCATAATCGACCTTGACCTTAACCAGGTTGGTGATAGCATACTGGCTGACATAGCAAAGGCCATTGGAAGTCATGTATGTGACGGAGATACGAGTTTCGGGCTGCCTTTGTCCAATGGTCGGGTTATTCTTATAAACGCCAAGTGCCACGCTCCATTAATAATCGACTGCAATCCACGCCGTTACGACATGGAAATACTCGTTAATAGCAGAGGTCGTATACTGTTGGATATAACACCTGTTGGAAGCCCAGATAGTATTGTTTCGAGAATGGAGTGGATTTTTCCTGATCCAGAGAATGACTCGCGAGACGGTGTTACAATCAAATGGGATCATGGGGTGGCCAAAGCTGATTTAGAGGCCGTATTTAATGCAATTATTGACGGATATGTCTTGAGTTGCCAAAAGTGGTCAAACAAAACGTTTGGAAGAGCAATTGAACAACTGGATAGCCATCAGTTCGACTCATTGCGTTTGATTAGACCTTTTGAGGTTTGGCTTGATTATGGTCAGGACGAGCCACTAGAAATAGAGGGTATAGAGGATATGGTTGTACCCAAGGGGCTACTGGACTAATGAGATGAGGGCCATAACACATTAATAATGGAATACCTAAATTAGCCCTCCAAATAAAACACAATGAAAAAAAACGGCCTACTAACCCTAGCACTGACTTTTACAGTTCTCTTCGCTTTTGGTCAGACGGAGAAGAAAACTTCGATCGGTGTGAATTATTCCGTGAATTACAATTATCGATACCTGGTTGACAAAGATGGACAAGACGTTAATGCCACTCTTATTTCAGGGAGAAATAATATTGAAATACCCTTAGTGTCTTTTGCTGCTGGAGTTCGGCTTGAACGACGTATATCAACTCGCTTATTCCTTGAAACAGGGGTAGAATTCTCTAGAATGGGATATCGTTTTTCCTGGAGCAATTTGCGATGGGAAGACCAAATTGATGCGACAAGAGGTTTTGTACTTCCCGGAACGGAACCGATATCAACCATAGCAATTCACTGGGTTCATGACTACGTTGGTATACCCATCAAACTTAATTATGTTACTCAAGGTGAGCGTCTACAGTTCGTTTATGGCCTTGGATTAACTCCCAATGTTCTACTCCAGGCAAAAACCATAAACATAACCCGAGATATGAACGGTAAAAAAGGCCGAAATTCACATGGAGATGGTCATACGTACAAGACGTTCAACCTGATGCCTATGGCCAGTTTTGGCCTGAATTGGAACATGAACGATCGTTTCTCACTTCGATCGGAGTTGATCGGTCGATACGGCATTTTGGATATTATTGAGAATAAACCTGTTACGGCTAAATTGTACAATGTTGGAATAAACTTAACTGGTTATTACTCCTTGGGTAAGAAGTGAAACCGTTTTTAGGATTTATGATGGAGCTCGGTCTTAAGGTAATAATTAACCTCTATTTCGCTATTGGTAAATACAATGGTTCTTCTGGTCATGTTAAAGCCTAACCTTCGACAATTGGGTAAACATAAAACAATGGAATCATCAGATAAAAGACACTATGCTGTCGTAGACGATTACAAGCGAAAGTTAACCATTACTTACCAGGGAGAAGTAATTGCTGAAACGACCGATGCGTTAATTTTGAAGGAAGTGGCAACGACGGTATACAATCCTGTATTTTATTTGCCCAAAGAGAGTTTGAAAATTGACCTTGAGAATGAAGCCGAACGCCAAAGTTTTTGCCCAATTAAAGGAGATGCTTCCTATTGGAACTTGAAGGAAAACCCAACGGACCACTATTTTGCCTGGAGCTATGAAAGTCCATTGCCAAGAGGCAAAAATATACAGGGATATATCGCCTTTAATCCCAATTACGTAACCATTACTTCAGCGCCACTAACGTAGTAACAAATAAGGTTTCGAAGGTTTAAAGGACTTATTTAAGCACGGGTAATTCTATTTTATCTCGTACCAGAAACACATCCCCAA
This sequence comes from uncultured Chitinophagaceae bacterium, assembly GCA_964482155.1. Classification (GTDB taxonomy): domain Bacteria; phylum Bacteroidota; class Bacteroidia; order NS11-12g; family UBA9320; genus UBA987. The sequence goes on from CAYZWM010000046.1 coordinate 12,501, forward strand.
ATTCTATTTCCAGGGTGCGCATCAGTTTTTGTGCGTCTATTTTTCGGTAAAAATTTCCAACCCGTAATCTCCAATTGGGTTGAAAATAATCCATATACACTTCTTCGTAGAGATCAGGGTATTGAATTATATACTTCTGTTTTAATTTGTTTGCCTCCGCCCGATTGCTTCCAAAAAATATTTGGATTCGGTAACCCCATAGATCAATGGTATCTACACCGGCAACCTTATCGTCAACCATCATTTCAAGTTCGGCATCACCTATTATCTGTACATCTCCCTGTTGACCATAAGCCAACGAGACAAGCATTAAACAGGCAAATAAGCTAAGAATATGTTTCATTGCGTCTCCAATTTAGGCATTTAACCCGTGGCACTTCTTGAATTTTTTTCCACTGCCACACGGGCAAGGTTCATTCCGTCCAATTTTTTTATCTACTCTGATTGGTTGTGTGTTTTCCCGTCGTTGTGGTTGTTGTGGTGCTGAACTCGATTGTGCAACCTGATTTGGCCTGCTCATTTGCATTCCTTCATCGATCGGTCGTTTTTGCTGTTGAGCTTCATTTACCTGCGTTGGATCCTGATTCTCGATATACCCTCTAAACAACAGTGATAGTGTTTCGGCATTCAGCCGAGCTACCATGTCCTTAAACAAGTTAAACGACTCCAATTTGTATATCAAAAGGGGGTCTTTCTGTTCTAATGAGGCGTTGTTTGACGCCTGTTTTAAATCATCGAGTTCGCGTAAGTGCTCTTTCCAATGATCATCAATAATGGCTAGAGCGGTCATTCGCTCAAAGGAGTCAATAATATGGTCACCGTCTGAGGTTATGGATTCATCCAAATCCACCACCACTCGGATAGCTTTTATACCATCCGTAAATGGAACATATATGTTTTTGACCTGTTCGCCTTTATTTTGTCTGATATTTTTTAGAACCGGTACCGCCTGCTCTTTAATAAACCCATTTTTCTGCTGGTAATGATCTCTCATTTGCTCAAAAACCAACTGAGTAGTATCGTGTTTTGGGCTTAAAAAATCTTCTTCAGAAACCGTAGGTTCCTTAGCAAGTTGTTTAAGGAATTCTAACTTAAACCCTTCATAATCACTGTTTTCCTGGTAAAAGTGAACCGTATCATCGCACTGGTCATACAGCGCATTATTGATGTCTACAGAGAGTCGTTCACCAAACAAAGCGTGTTTTCTTCGGGCATAAACCGCTACCCGTTGCTTGTTCATTACATCATCATATTCTAAAAGTCGCTTTCGCATACCAAAGTGGTTTTGCTCCACTTTTTTCTGGTTTCGTTCAATGGACTTCGTTAACATAGGGTGGGTGATGACCTCACCTTCTTCGTAGCCAAATCGATCCATCATTTTTACCACTTTGTCCGAGTTGAACAGACGCATTAAATCGTCCTCAAGTGAAACAAAGAATTGGGAAGATCCAGGATCTCCCTGACGTCCGGCACGACCACGTAACTGTCTATCTACACGTCTTGATTCGTGTCGTTCTGTACCCAATATGGCTAAACCACCTGACTCGAGTACTTCGGCATTCAATTTAATGTCCGTACCCCTACCTGCCATGTTGGTTGCAATGGTAACTCCACCTTTTAGACCGGCTTCTACCACAATTTCGGCTTCCCGTTGATGCTGTTTTGCGTTCAACACATTGTGCTTAATCTTACGCATGTTTAACATCTTGCTTAAGATTTCAGAAACCTCTACGGACGTGGTACCTACCAAAACAGGTCTGCCTTTTTGCTGTAAACGAAGTACTTCGTCGATTACGGCATTATACTTCTCACGTTTGGTTTTGTATATTAAATCTTCTCTATCGTCTCGAACAATAGGTCTGTTGGTTGGAACTACAGTTACATCCAGCTTGTAGATTTCCCATAACTCGCCCGCTTCCGTCTCAGCCGTACCCGTCATACCTGAGAGTTTATGGTACATACGGAAGAAATTCTGTAAGGTAATGGTGGCAAACGTTTGGGTCGCAGCTTCCACTTTTACGTTTTCCTTCGCCTCTATGGCCTGGTGAAGACCGTCGCTATATCGACGCCCATCCATCACACGACCTGTTTGCTCATCAACGATTTTTACTTTGTTGTCTTGTAAGATGTATTCTACATCTTTTTCGAACAAGGTATATGCCTTTAGAAGCTGGTTCACCGAGTGAATACGCTCCGATTTTATGGAAAAGTCACGCATCAAATCGTCCTTGCGTTTTTGCTTCTCGGTTTCTTCTAATGTCGTTTTTTCAAGATCAGCAATTTCACTACCTACATCAGGGATAATAAAGAAGTTTGTATCTTCTCCAGAGCTTGTGATTAGGTCAATGCCTCTATCGGTAAGTTCTACTTGATTGTTTTTTTCATCAATGGTGAAGAACAGATCTTCATCAATCTTAGGCATCTCTTTTTGATTGTCCTGAAGGTGATAATTTTCCGTTTTAAGCATCAGTGCTTTGTTGCCTGATTCCCCAAGAAACTTAATCAAGGGTTTGCTTTTTGGAAGACCTCTATTTGCCTGAAAAAGTTTGAATCCACCTTCTTTGCCTTTGCCTTCTCCAATAAGTCGTTTGGCTTCAAGTAGTCCCGAACTCGTCTGTTTCTTTTGGGCTTCAACCAATTTCTGAATTCGTGGCTTTAGCTCAGCAAACTCATGTATATCTCCTTTAGGAATTGGTCCTGAAATGATAAGAGGTGTTCTGGCATCGTCGACAAGAACAGAATCCACTTCATCAATCATGGCATAATGATGTTTGCTTTGAACCAGGTCTTCCACATCATGTGCCATATTGTCTCTCAAGTAGTCAAAACCAAATTCGTTGTTGGTTCCGTACGTAATATCTGCTTTATAGGCAGCTTTTCGCTCGCTTGAATTGGGGCGGTAGAAATCAATACAATCGACTGTTAATCCGTGGAATTGAAAAATCGGTGCATTCCACTCACAGTCACGTCTTGCCAGGTAATCGTTTACGGTAACAATATGTACACCACGTTTACCCAACGCGTTCAGATAGGCTGGCAAGGTCGAAACCAATGTTTTACCTTCTCCCGTTGCCATCTCAGCAATTTTACCTTGATGCAAAACGACTCCACCAATTATTTGTACATCATAGTGTAGCATATTCCAATTCACCTCAGCACCAGCAGCCTGCCATTTCGTTTGCCAAACAACATCAGATCCTTTAATAGAGATATGCTCTTTAGAGGCAGCTAAGTCTCGATCGTATTCTGTAGCCGAAGCGGTCAATTCGTCGTTATCCTTAAATCGTCGTGCCGTTTCTTTGATCACCGCAAAAGCCTCAGGAAGTATTTGTTCTAATACGACTTCAAGTTCTTCGTCACGGTCTTTTTCAAGTTTGTCAATTGTGTCGTACCAGGCCTCCTTTTCGTTGACCATTTCTGGAGTAGCTTTTGAAATCTGGTCTTTTAGGCCTTTTATTTCTTCATCGATTGATGACAGGTGGTCATTAATTCGACTAATAAACTCCTCAGTTTTTGCTCGTAACTGATCATTTGATAATGAGTCGTATTGAGTAAAAAAACCATTAACCTTATCTATATAAGGTTCTAACTCCTTATAGTCTCGGCTTGCCTTGCTGCCAAACATTCCTGACACGCCCTTAATGATATTGCCTAACATAAATATGTTTTAAATCTCTGTATTCTAATTTTCTGTTCAAACGTACAAGTTGAACCAGGTTTCAAATGTGTTTACATAAAAAATCATGCCAATTGCCGCAAGCGGTAAAATTGGCATGATTCCAAATTTCTATATAATGAGCGCTTACTCGGTATCTTTAAACCCAAAGACATCTTTAAAGCCATCTAGACTGCCCTTAAAAGACATGTTATGTTCAGATATTGAAATGAACAAATAATCGAATCTTGCTCCATTGTCACTGACCAGGTTCATCGTGTCACCATTGTTTTGCCATGTCCATCGTCCGTCTAATGATTGAGACAACCGAAGAGTTCCGTCACTCAAAAACTGATGGTCAATCCCTCCAGCTTGGTTGGTTGAATACCAAATTTTGTCATAAAGGTCGGCCTTGTCAGCATCTTTAAATTTCCCGGTAGACTTTTCCGTAGACCCTGTGGTTGTCGTTACAGCATCATCACCACACGACGCCATAAAACCTAAGCCCGAAAGGACGATTAGGTATAGTGCTAATTTCTTCATCTTTACTTTTATAAATTCGAGCCAAATGTAGAACTTGAAACTGGGATATCCAACTTCAAAACCACCTTAATCCGTCACATCTATGAGTTCACCTTTGTCCCAGTTTTCGATGCGAATTTTTTTACCTGCGTGGTTGTAAACAACCCATCTCAAATCTTTAAACCCATTATAAAAACTTCCTTCCATTTTGCCAAATAGCCTGGAGTGTCCCAAAACCCATGCACCATGCTTTTTCCCATTGAGATAACTACCATACGATTTCATGCCTTCTTTAGTCGCATTTTCAATCCATTCGCCTGTCTTCAAACCGTTTATGTAGCTTCCTTTGGTATCAACCTTAGCGTCAACCCATTTGGTATATTCTCCGTGCAACTTGTCCTCTTTATAATGCGTGTGTTCCAGTTTGTATCCAATAGGAGAGTGGCCAACAGGTGGTGCATATTTAATAGACACACCATGTAATTTCCCCATTTTGTATTCTTGCTCTACCAACTTATTCGAGTGGGCGTCGTATACGATCTTTTTTCCATCCATAAATCCTTGCTTGTAACTGGTTTCTTCACCAATTACCCCACTCGAATGATATATGTATGAAAATCCATCACGTAAACCGTGAACGTAACTCACTTCTTTTCGTTTGGTGTGAATTTGGGTATAGCTGATCACCTTACCATGAGGAAGGCCATCTTCAAAATTCGCTTCTTGCTCAACAACTCCATTTGGGAACCACAAGGTCATTGGCCCATCTTTCTTCCCCATTTTGTAATTAACCTTGCGCTTGGGAAGACCATTTTTGTAATGTTCGGTAAATAAACCATTGCGTATGCCATTGGAGTATGTGCAAATGATATCGTCTTTGCCATTGGTGAACCATGAATGAAATGATCCATGACGATTACCATTTTGATATTGGACCTGCTGATCGTCGCGCCCGGTTTCATACCAACTTTTAAACCATCCGTGTATTTTACCACCTTGCCATTCCACTTGCTGCCACATACGTTTGTTGTCGTGCAGTAAGATAGACATGCCTGTATATGGCGAACCATTATAATAGTAGACATCATCGGTTTTGACCAATTTGTCGAAACCTACCTTTTTTTGTCCCTGTCCAAAAGTAATCTGAGCGAGAAATAGAAAGGATAAGACCAGAAGTGATCGTTTTTTGTTCATAAAGAGTAAATACGCGTTCAAAACTAAAACTATTGTATCAGATCAAAAACCATACGACAAAAATAGATGTCCATATATTAAGAATTCTATTTGGCAGACCGTGCAAAGGTGGGGCATAAATCAACATGTATTTCGTTCATAACAGAACTCAAGGTTAACAACGAAGCGTGGTTTAAATTCATTGCCTAATGGTTCATGTTGATTGGAAATAATGTCAACTTAAGCTTCGACTTATTATCCTATTTTTGCCGCCGAAGCGAATTCCACAATATGAACATTCCCTTTTTGGCCCTACATGCGAACGAACTGATATTTTTCTCTTTGTTTATTGCGTTTATCCTGTTCGTTCTTATGCTCGATCTCGGCATTTTTTCGAAGGAGAATAAGATAGTTGGGTTTAAAGAATCTTTAATTTGGTCAGGTGTTTGGGTCAGTTGTGCCGTAGGGTTTTTCTTCCTGTTAAAGACCAATGGAAACTTAATCCATGGATATTCAACATTAGAACAACTCACCCATTTAATTGAGCGAAACCAGCATGCCGTTGACATTGCTGGGAAAAACTTCGAAGAGCTTTCTTCGGCATATAAGAATAATCTGTCTCTCGAATTTATAACTGGTTACTTTATCGAGTACGCACTAAGTGTCGACAACATTTTCGTGATGTTGCTCATTTTTCAGGCGTTTAACGTTAAGGAACGATATTACAAGCGGGTCTTATTCTGGGGGATTTTAGGTGCGTTGGTTATGCGATTTACCTTCATTTTTGCCGGTGCAGCCATTATCCATCAGTTTGAATGGGTCCTATACATTTTTGGAGGTTTTCTGGTATATAGTGGGGCCAAAATATTGTTTAAAGGGGATGATGAGGAAAAGATTGACGAGAAAAACCATCCAATCGTAAAATTGGCAGCTAAAACGGGCCGGGTTTTCCCAACGTATGTCGGTCAAAAGTTTTTTGTTCGAAAGGAAGGAAAACTCTGGATTACGCCGTTGTTTATTGTCGTAATGGTTATTGAATTTTCGGATTTGATATTTGCTGTAGACTCGGTACCCGCCATTTTTGTCGTTACCAAGGATCCTTATATTGTGTTTTTCTCAAACATCTTTGCCATTATGGGTTTGCGTTCTATGTTCTTCCTATTGTCAAACACCATACACTTGTTCAGATTCCTAAAGTATGGCCTAGGCATCTTGTTAATCTTTATTGGCGCTAAAATGTTGTTCCATCATTTTATGGTCGAAACGCTTGGCATTAATAACCTTTGGTCGTTGATCATTATTGGGTTAATCCTGGGCGTAAGCATTGTTCTTTCCTTAGCCATTAAAGAGAAACCTGCTGTTGAAGATTAGGGGTGTTAATGTTTAATTTTTAAGTGTTAATGTTTAATTGGTCTTCTGGTTTATCCATTGGTGGTTTAGATTTATAAGTGAGTATTATAGTTTTTTTTGCGCAAACTGAGTTTTTATGAATATTGTTGGTCGTTACCATTGTCTTCTGTGTATATGACTAGTCCATTTGGACACTTGATCAAGCCTTCAGTCCTGTTAATTTTGGATATAATTCCAATCCTTTTTGCAAATTCAATTGCTCAATCTACAATACGGATTATGGGCCAAATAAATCGGTAATAATCGATCAATATTTTAACCTTCATGTGTAGCTTTGCAGCACCAAACTACCATGCATGAAGAGAAATATTATTAAGGAGAAATCGTTTGAGTTTGCTTTGATGTCTATTGAACTTTACAAAAAATTGATACAGAGGAAAGAGTATGTATTGTCAAAACAGTTTATTCGGTCCGCAACGAGTATAGGTGCGAACGTTGAAGAAGCTGGTGCAGGACAATCCAAACGGGATTTTATTGCCAAGATGAGTATTGCAAGTAAAGAAGCACGAGAAGCCAATTATTGGATTCGGCTTATGAAAGAGTCCAATTTGGTTGAGGTAGATTTAGAAAAGATTCAAGGGAAGTCGGAGGAAATTCTTCGACTACTTACATCCATTGTTAAATCCGCACAACAAAGACTTCCGAACTCGTAATTAAAAATTAAACATTAAAAATTAAACATTATAAATGAACAGTTTAATCGTTATTCCTGCACGTTACCAATCGAAAAGATTTCCAGGAAAACCGCTCGAAATGATTGATGGGGTATCCTTGATACAACGGGTATATGACCAGTGTTCCAAATGTGATGCAACAGACGTGATGGTTGCCACAGACGACCAGCGCATTTTTGATCATGTTCGCTCGTTTGATGGAAATGTATGCATGACGTCCACATCACATCAAAATGGTACAGAACGCATTATTGAAGCGGTAGAACGTTTGATGGATGAAGGCGAGGAATATGAAGTTATTGTAAATGTTCAAGGCGATGAACCCTTAATAGATCCTCGTGATATCAATAAATTAATAAACGTATTTGAAGACGACGAAAGCGACATTGCTACGCTTGTTAAGGTGATCGAAAATGTTGATGAATTGAAGAATACGAATGTGGTAAAAGCTGTTTTAACCGAGTTTGAAGAGGGGATAGCGGACACGTTATATTTTAGTCGACTACCTATACCTTTTATTCGTGATGAAGTTGAGAACCCACTCGATGTCACCGATTATTTCAAACACGTTGGGACCTATGCTTTTTCTTCCGAAGTATTGATGTCACTTAAATCCGTACCGGAATCTGAGCTTGAAAAAGCAGAAAAACTAGAACAACTCCGTTGGTTGCAAAACCATTATGTAGTTTCAGCTATTTTAACCAAAAATGACTCCATTGGAGTTGACATTCCGACCGATATTGAAATTGTTGAAAATATCTTGAAAACCAAATAAGAAATTCGGTAAACTTGGTATTGGGATAGCTATCTTTGTTTCCCGTACAAGCGTAAGTGCTGTCATTAGTTTACCCTATAAAGTTTTAAAATGAAAAAAGCGAAATACGTTTTTGTTACGGGAGGCGTAACATCATCATTAGGTAAAGGTATTATTGCCGCTTCTTTGGCCAAATTGCTTCAGTCAAGAGGTTATTCGGCTACCATCCAAAAGTTTGATCCATACATTAATGTAGATCCTGGTACCATGAATCCCTATGAACATGGGGAATGTTATGTAACCAATGACGGTGCTGAAACGGATTTAGATTTGGGCCATTACGAACGATTTTTAAATATCCCAACTTCTCAAGCCAACAATGTTACGACGGGTAGAATTTACCAAACCGTAATTGATAACGAACGGGCCGGTAAATATTTAGGGAAAACAGTACAGGTTATTCCACACATTACGGACGAAATTAAGAGACGTATGTTGTTGTTGGGAGAGACAGGCGATTACGATGTAGTCATTACAGAGCTTGGAGGTACAGTTGGTGATATAGAATCACTTCCTTACGTGGAAGCAGTTCGGCAATTGCGATGGGAATTGGGCACGGAT
>CAYZWM010000047.1:0-20581 GCA_964482155.1 uncultured Chitinophagaceae bacterium
CTAAAATCTGAGACGTCTTCAACTGTTTGAAAACTGGACAAAACTAACCCAGCAAATCGTACCAAATTCGTTTAATTACATCCTCTATGCACGCGAGACAACGAGTCGTTGTTCGGGAAACACAAACCAGACGGAAGCGACAACGGTTCGTATCGCGTTAAATCTGGATCGTATAAGGCGTTTTCAACAAAATCCGTCAATGCTGCAATCTCCCTTTCCGTTAAGTTCAACGGATGAAATGCATGGCTTAACTGATCGTTCGGAACCGTTGTATTATCAGCAACACCTGCATTTTTATATCGAATTACCTCTTCTACACTGTTAAATGTTGCGCCATGACCATAGAATCGAGCGTCTCTTATATTGTAGAGTTGCGGCACTTTAAATTTATAGTTGTCCGCGGCAACTCCGGTATATCCGCCTCGCCCTAAATGCGCCTTATCCTCTGGAGAATACCCCATAACATCAGCTCCCAGTAGGTCATTAAAGCCCAACGCGTAAAACTCCATTGAGCTTAACGCTGGTCCAGTGTGGCAGGTATTACATTCGGCTTTTCCAAAAAACAAGATAGCGCCTTCCTTTTGTTCGTCGCTCATCGCCTGGTTATTGTCTCTTAACCAATTTTGGAACGGAGCCTTATCGCTAAGAAGTGTTCGTTCGTATGCCGCAATTGCCAAACCAATCGTTTGAGTCGAGTACAAACTGGTTTCTGACATACCTGGAAATGCCTGTTCAAAAAGACTTTTATAGGGCTCAACCGCCAAAACCGCAAGATCCACCCCCATACGATGCACTCCAAAACCTGCAATGGCCTGAGTTTCTAATCCTTCATATCCGAGGTTGTTTACAGAAAGCGGCCCGCCACCATTCCACCTATGTTCTGTGCCAATATTCGCTCCTGTTGCACCAAACTGCCCATTCCACAACATCAATTCCTGATAGGCCGTATTCATAGCTGATGGTGATTTAAGCGGCTGAATGTCCACTTGATCTGCTGTGTAAAGCGCATGACGTTGTCTTATCTCTCCACTTCCACCATAGCCCACGCCTCCATCGCCAATGCCTTGTCGAACACCTGACTGAAAACCAGCAAGTGCTGAATGACAGGAGGCACACGAATACGTTCCAATGCTAACCGAATTTTGTGGTTTAATCGCCATGGCCGTTTCATGATACAACAAGCGACCCAAAGACACTTTTGCTGGTGTCAATGGATTTTTGTTGTCCTGTGGAATTAAAGCCAATTCTCCACTTTGAGGTAACACAAAGGCGTGTTTCCCCATTTGGTCAATTTCCAATAGAAGGGTTTCCAATTGTTCGTCAAGAGAACCAACAACGGGTTCTTCATTTTCCTTTTTACACGAGGAGATTAGTACACAAGAAAACACGGTACCAATAAGCAAAGATTTGCGAATAATTTTAATCATAATAGGGAGACGAAAATAACGAATTATTCAAATCAATGATCGCATCGAAAAAAAACCAAGTTGTAGATGTATTCGAAATCAGACACTAAATTTTTATTAAAAGAACCTAAAGGCCAACCACTTACCTAATAACCTCCAGACCATCTTCGTGCAAACCATTCCAGGCTAGAACAGTACGAAAAACAACCATTTCTGACTGATCAAATCACGGTAACGGTGGTTGGTTTTTGCGATAGATGCCGAATTGGGCAAATCGAGCAAATTGGTGGCCAGGTCAGACCATTGATTTTTGTAGAACATCTTGCCACCGGTCTCTTGAGCAACCTGTCGGAGCAACGCATGGTTTGCGGTAAGATTCACACGTTCCAATTGAAGTTCCTTGACTATAAATTTCCCGCTTACATTTTCTTTACGTCCATCCACCTGAGAAGTGGCATCAAACGAATAATTACCTGGGGGCAAAGAACCAACCTGATACGTATAGGAAGTTTGCTGTGGCAACAAACTGTATTCGTATTGGTCTCCATTTTCATGGCGCAGATTTACTTTAACCTCTGCTCCAGGAGTAAATTCATAACTTTCATTGTACACTTCTGCTATAAAATTGATTTTCTCATTTTCATAAAAGCTCCGAGATGAGGTGTACACACGAAACCGTCGTTTATCATCTTTTAGCGCTAAGTATTGAATACTTTTTTGGATGAGATTCCCGAGGTTTAAATGACTTTCATTCTGTTCATAGTCATGAAATTTCCATCTCCAGATGCCTTCACCGCAACAAACTCCTGATCGATAGGATTCATTTTTGTTAAAAAACCATAAGGGCATCTTCGTTTTTACATTTCCAATTTTTTGATAGATCAGCACATCCGAAGACCTCGGCGAATTATAATCTCCAAAAGGGGTCGTTAATGGAGGTGCATGATTTAAAAAATCTGTCAGGTCGTTCTCAGGCTGAAACAAGTTAAAAGCCGGATTCACGGTTGAAAGACCCTGATTGAAATTATTTCGATTTCCGACAACCTTTGTCCCAAGCTCCAAACGGTTAAACATATTCAGGTTGGTGCTGGTTCCTAAAAAGGAAAAAATCGGAATTTGTTTCTCTTTTATGTTCCGCATTAAGTTGTACTCTTTTGAATCAGCGGGCAACTGGTGGGTAATAATGAGATCGTAGGAAGCCTTTTTAATTGGCGAATAGTCCCCAATCTCTATCGTCATTTCATATTGATCGTTGCTTTCTATGGCTGTTCGAAGAGCTGCTAAATCTGGATGTGGAGCATGCGCCAATACCAAAATTTTCTGCCTGGCATCAAGGACTTCGGTATATACGTGCTTTTGATTATTGGCCCTATTAAGTTCGTTCTGAACACCCGTAACCCGTACAGTATACTGTTGCAGACCTTGTTTGGTGGCCTCTACCATAAACGTATGTGTGGTTGCAAAACGATTCCCCTGAACCTTCACCCCTTTATTACCAATTTCTTTACTGCCTTGCCAAAGACTGAGGCTCACATTTTGACCTGAAGCTTTGGTTGCATTAACCACCACTTCGATTGGAAAATGATTCCCAAGAAAGGTTATTGCATTTGCCTTTGCTGTATAAATGGCAATGTCTTTTCGTATCGTGGTATCTCCTAATGGTATGGTGAAGACGGGAATGTTCATTCGTTGAGCCGCAAAACTTGGGCTTACACCTTTATTGTAGATCCCATCGCTAAGTAAAACCATACCAGCAACGTTTCTTCCACCATATAGTTTTGTTCCTTCGGAAAAATAGGACGACAAATCTGTCACCTTACTGGCGAAATTATGTGCTACATTTTGTGATTCGCCGAGTTCGACAATGTCATATTTCTTTTCGAGTGCCGATCGGAATGTCTTCAAATCACCTTCAAACACATCTCTCAGATACACACTATCCGAACCCATTATTAGGGACTCTGAATTATCTATTGCAAGAAAGATTGTCGGTTTCTCAACGATTCGTTCTAAATATTTAAGCAATGGATTTAACAGAAGAATGGCAATAAAACTTACGCTCATAAAGCGAGATACAGCAAGGGTTATGCTTACCCATTTGGGCATAGCCTGGTTTCCCTTTTTTATTGTTTTTGCGTACAACACTGCACTGTATAAGGCTCCTAGCGCCAGACACAGTAACAAAAACCACCACGGTTGTTCTATGATTAAATCAAAACTCAAGTCGGCAAATATACTCGGCTAATTAATACCTACACAACGCAATAAATTCTCACAAATTGTTGGCAAACTAGTTTTGTTTTAAGGTGCTCTCAAAGCCATATAATTCTTAATTTCGTGGCTTGATTTAAGCCGACGAGTTAACGGCTCATTGAAAATAGAAAAGAATGATCGTTTCATACAACTGGTTAAGAACCCTTATTGACTTTGACCTGAACGCTGATAAGCTAGGCGAACTGTTAACAGACACAGGATTAGAGGTTGAAAAAGTGCGAAAAATTGAATCCATCAAAGGTGGGTTGAAAGGACTGGTAGTAGGCGAGGTGATGAGCTGTAGTCAAGCGGAAAACTCCGACAAGCTGAGCATTACCTCCGTTAATATTGGAACCGGTACTCCACTGCCTATCGTTTGTGGAGCACCTAATGTTGCCGCTGGCCAAAAAGTTGTCATCGCTCCTGTCGGATGTACCATTTACCCAGCTACGGGAGAACCGTTTAAAATTAAGAAAGCCAAAATTCGCGGCAATGTCTCGGAAGGAATGATATGTGCCGAAGATGAAATCGGACTCGGGACAAACCATGATGGTATCCTGGTTTTGGATAATGACGCTGAAGTGGGCACACCACTTACGAGCATCATAGATCTTAAAGAAGATTACCAGATAGAAATTGGCCTTACCCCAAACCGGGGAGATGCTGCTTCTCACGTTGGTACGGCAAGAGACATTCAGGCAATGACTGATGCATCCGTCAAACTGCCAGAAGTAATTGAATACCACCCCATAGGGAAAGCAGGCGTTGTTGTTGAAGTCAATGACCCAGAAAAATGTCCAAGATATACGGGCATACTTCTTAAGAATGTTGTCGTTAAAGAAAGCCCTGATTGGTTGAAAGAACGGCTTCGGTCTATTGACCTCAAACCCATTAATAATGTGGTTGACACAACGAATTTTGTTTTGCACGAAATTGGTCAGCCGATTCATGCGTTCGATGCCGACAACATCAGTGGAAAAATCATTGTACGACAAGCGAAAAAAGGTGAAAAAATCACTACGCTTGATGAAATTGAACGGGAGCTTTCTGGAGAAGAATTACTAATAACAGACGAATCCAAACCACTGGCCCTTGCTGGAGTTTTTGGAGGATTGCATTCGGGCGTCTCCGAATCGACGACCAATGTTTTTATCGAAAGTGCGTATTTCGATCCATCAACCATCCGAAAAGCGGCAAAGACACACGGATTAAATACCGACGCATCTTTTCGTTATGAACGGGGCTGTGATCCGAATATTACGGAGTATGCACTAAAGAGAGTGGTGCACATTTTGCAAGAAGTAGGTAACGCAGAAATCGCTTCGGACATATCGGATTACTACCCGAACAAAATTGAGAATGCGGAAATTAAGATTGACGTAAAGTGGTTGAACACATTCTGTGGTACGGCCATACCCTCGGCAGAAATTAGCCGCATATTAGATCGCCTTGACATCGTTATTCTTAACCAATCTGATACGGAAATACTGGTGAGTGTTCCCCCATACAGAAGTGACGTGCTTCGACCCATTGATATTGCCGAGGAAGTGCTTCGGATTTATGGTTACAACCAGGTAGAAATACCAACTCGACTAACCATGACGCCTTCAATTCGTCCTGACTTTAATCCTATTGAGGTAAAAAATAAGGTTGCTGACTTTTTAGCCTCTAGAGGTTTCTTTGAGACCATGAGCAATTCGCAAACCAGAAAAAGTGAACGAACTGAAGAAAATTATGTTGAACTTTTGAACCCGTTGAGTGTGGAACAGTCCATTATGCGGACGGATATGATCGATGGCATTTTGACTTCGGTTGCTCACAACTTAAATCGAAAAAATAAAGATGTACAATTCTTCGAATTTGGAAAAACATACTTCAAAACGGAGTCGGGATTTAATGAAAAGAACAATTTAATTCTGGTAACAACTGGTTCAGCGAACCGTAAAAATTGGATCACCAACGACCAGTCTGCCGATTATTTCTATTTGAAGGGCATGCTACAGGCATTGGCAAGCACATTGGGAATCACGGAGAAAAAATTATTCAAAACCACTGAATTGAGTGAGGTTGACACCAAAATTCTTAAAACCTTTGGCATCAAACAAGCGGTTTATCAGGCGGTCATAAACTGGGATTCGCTTTTGAACCATATAAAAAATGCTAAATTCCAATTGAAAGAGGTGCCGGTATTCCCAGTCGTATTGAGAGACTTGAGTTTGGTACTTGATCACGGTGTCCGCTTTCAGGAAGTTGAAAAAATTTGCAAAGAGGTGGCAGCATCTTACCTTAAAGGTTTAGAGATTTTTGATGTATATGAGGGCAAACATTTAGAGGAGGGCAAAAAATCATATGCCATCAGTGTAAAACTATATGATGCTCAACAAACAATGACGGATCAAAAAATTGATAAAATTATGGACAAAATGATGTCAAGGTTTGAATCTGAAGTGGGGGCTTTAATTAGAAAATAGATGACGGAATTTGAGGAAAAAATCTGGAAGTTTGAGGTAGGTTTAAAAAGCGCACTGGAGCGACTTACGAGCTTACGGTCTGATAATAAGGATCTAACAATGAACAACCAGGAATTATTGAATCAAATCGAAAGTCAAAAAAACATCATAAAAGGCTTAGAAGAGAATAATAAAAGAGTTAAACTTGCCGAGACAATGTCTCACTCACAAAGCGATCGAAGCGAATTAAAAAACCAAATTGATGGCTATGTGAAAGAGATTGATCGGTGCATTGCGCTTTTAAATGATTAGAAGTTGGATAGTGCAGGAAACGAAATATCGATAAAGGTAACCATTGGCGATAGGCAATATCCGTTAAAGATTGATCCTCAGGAAGAGGAATTTGTACGGAAAGCTGCCAAATTAATAAACGAAAAAGCAAAGTTTTATCAGGAGAACTTCTCTGTAAAGGATAAACAGGATTCTCTTGCCATGGCGGCATTAGAGTTTGCTTCTGATGTACTTAGTATGAATAAGAATCAGGATACTGACCAAGACCTTTTTGATAGAAAAATTTCTTACTTCCAACAACTCATCGACGACGCAACTCATTGATCTACATTAAGTTATAATTTTAATCGTACATTAAATGGTCATTACATCTATCCTAATAGGACTTTTAGGAGGAATCATTGCTGGAGGCGGGGCTGCCTTCTTGATTCTGAATAACAAATCCAATTCAAAGGCTTCTCAAATTATTAAAGAGGCCGAACAAAAAGCTAACCAATACAAAAGATCACGTGAACTCGAAGCCAAAGAGAAGTTCATGAAGCTTAAACAGGATCACCAAAAGGAGATCCGGAATCGCGAGAATGAAGTTACGAATACGGAACGATCCATTTTCAAAAAGGAGCAAAGTTTAAACGACAAAATTCAGAATTACGAACGTAGATCTAAGGAAGCTGAAAGCATTAAGAAAAACCTCAGTCAGCAACTCGAAATTGTCAATATTAAAAAGGATGAGATCGAAAAAGCACATTCCAATCAAGTAAAACAACTGGAAACGATTGCAGGTCTAACTGCCGAAGATGCTAAAAAAGATCTGATTGAAGCTTTAGTGGATGATGCAAGAACAGATGCAATTTCTACGGTTAAGCTTATTGTTGACGAAGCGAAACTAAAAGCCAACAAAGAAGCTAAACGAATGATCCTTCAGACCATTCAACGAACGGCAGCAGAGCAGGCGATCGAGAATACTGTAACGGTATTCAACATTGCCAATGATGATATTAAAGGTCGAATTATTGGGCGAGAAGGACGAAATATTCGTGCATTAGAGTCCGCTACAGGAATCGAAATTATTGTAGACGATACTCCAGAAGCGATCATCCTATCGGGGTTTGATCCAATACGAAGAGAAATTGCCAGACTTTCACTCCACCGACTGGTAACAGATGGGAGAATTCACCCGGCGCGAATTGAAGAAGTGGTTCTAAAAACCCGTAAGGATGTTGAAAATGAAATCGTTGAACACGGTGAGCGTACGGTAATTGACTTAGGTGTTAATGGTCTTCACCCAGAACTTATTCGAATTGTAGGTCGAATGCGATATCGATCTAGTTATGGTCAAAACTTACTGCAACACAGCAGGGAAGTAGCCAATATGTGTGCAATAATGGCTTCTGAATTTGGACTTGATCCGAAACTTGCCAAACGTGCAGGACTGCTTCACGATATAGGCAAGGTGCCTGATGAGGATCCTGAAACTCCACACGCGTTACTTGGAATGAAGTGGGCTGAGAAATACGGCGAACATCCTGATGTTTGTAATGCCATTGGAGCTCACCACGACGAGATTGAAATGACGAACTTATTCTCTCCGATCGTTCAGGCATGTGATGCCATATCTGGTTCCAGACCAGGTGCTCGACGGGAAGATGGTGAAGCTTACATTAAGCGGTTACAGGATTTGGAGAAACTTGCACTGGGCTTTGAAGGTGTTGAAAAAGCATTTGCCATTCAAGCAGGTAGAGAACTTCGTGTCATTGTAGACAGTGATGTTCTGGAAGATAAACAAGCCGATTTGTTGTCGTTTGATATCAGTCAAAAAATCATGAAGGAAATGATTTACCCAGGACAAATTAAGGTGACTGTAATACGAGAGCGAAGAGCTGTTAATTACGCTAAATAGTTTTTAAGCGGTTTATGTCGCTGATCCGACTCGTCTTAACCCAGGTTCTATTTTTTGGCCTATTGGGCTGCCTTAACAGTGCTAAGGAGCCAACTGTACAGGACAAGAATAAAAGCGAATCATCTCTTCCGATCCATGACCAATTGGTCCAAGAATCAGAAGTTGTTGCTTTATCTCAGATTGAACAAACCATGATCGATAGTGGTTTGGTTGACATCCGCCTACTTAATCCCGATGTACAGGTTGATTTGAGATATGCCTCAGATTCCAATTTTCTTAAAAAGAACATCTACGGGGATCTAGGCAAAGCGTATTTAGAAGAAAATACGGCTAAGAAACTCGCACTTGCTCAATACGATTTAACGTCAATTGATTCAAATTTACATATCCTTATCTGGGATGCTGCAAGACCAATAACAAGTCAACGAATGATGTGGAATGCACTGCAAATGCCAACCATAGAAAAAGGCCGTTTTGTCAGTAATCCAAAAAATCACTCGTTACATAATTACGCTTGTGCCGTGGATGTCACCCTGGTTAATTTTCGTGGGGAGATGTTAGACATGGGAACCGATTTTGATCAATTCGACACGCTTGCACAGCCCAAATATGAGTTGTCTTGCGTCCAAAGAGGCTTACTCACCACTGACCAGGTGTCGAATAGAATGATGTTGAGAAATCTGATGCGTAGAGCTGGTTTTACACCCATTGGGTCTGAGTGGTGGCACTTCAATAGTTGTTCTCGTGAGTATGCTAAAATGCACTACAAATTAATACCTTAAACGCACTGTTTGCACTGGATTATTCCGTGTGACTTGAGTCTTAAAATTAAAGGGAATAATCAAAAACTTTGACTGACGCGAAATGTTATCTTTGCAGCCGTTTAGCAACAAAAATGATTGAAACTGATATTCTGATAATTGGAGCAGGCCCTTGCGGATTATTTACCGTATTTGAAGCTGGGTTGATAAAATTGAGATGTCACCTTATTGACTCTCTGGCGCAACCTGGTGGGCAACTTGCAGAGATATACCCCAAAAAACCGATATATGATGTTCCGGGATTCCCTTCCATATTGGCTGGTGACCTGGTCAAAAATTTAGTGGAACAGGGTGCACCTTTCAACCCAGGATTTACGCTGGGTGAACGTGCTGAAACTATTGAAAAACTGGACGACGGTCGATTTTTATTAACCACGAATCGGGGGACCAAGCACAAAGCCCCTGTCATTGCCATTGCCGGAGGCTTAGGTTGTTTTGAACCGAGAAAACCAGAATTGGAAAATCTGGAAAAATTCGAAGATCACGGTATCGACTACATCATCAAGGAACCTGAGAAATTCAGGGACAAAAAAGTGGTTATTTCTGGAGGTGGGGATTCTGCGTTGGACTGGACAATCTTCTTAGCCGATATTGCAAAGGAAGTTACTCTGGTTCATAGAAGAACTAAATTTAGAGGTGCCCTGGACAGTGTTGAAAAGGTCACCAAACTCGCGGAATCTGGAAAAATCAAATTGCACATCAATTCAGAAGTATCTCAGCTGCATGGAGAAACTGAACTTGACTCAGTAACAATTAGGGATAAAGCAAGTATTGATGGAGACATCACAAATGCAGATTACTTCATCCCGTTATTTGGTTTATCTCCAAAACTTGGTCCTTTAAAAGAGTGGGGTTTAGACCTCAATCGAGAATCTATTTCGGTTAACACATTGGACTATAGCACCAACGTTCCTGGCATTTATGCCATAGGAGACATCAACGATTACGAAGGGAAATTACGTTTAATCTTATGTGGTTTTCATGAGGCGACTATGATGGTTCAATCCGCGTATAAACTTATTAATCCCGACAAAAATCTCGTATTAAAATATACCACGGTAAGTGGGGTTAACGCCTTCTAATTAATGAAAGACTTTATTACGCTTTATGTGACCGATTTAAAAGGGGAGCGCCATGAAATTCAAGCACCAACTGACATGGGGCTTAATCTTATGGAAGCTATGAAAGCCAACGAGCTTCCGGTCAAAGCTACATGCGGAGGAATGGCTATGTGTGCCACCTGTAATGTGATTATTCAAAGTGATCACGAACTTCCTGAAATGAGCGAAAATGAAGAGGATATGTTAGACGAAGCTTTTGTACTTGAAATAGACGGAAGTCGTTTAAGCTGTCAAATACCTGTGACGGACAAAATTGATGGGCTCGAAGTCGTTTTGGCTAAACTTAGTGACCCAGAAGAGTAGTTAACTGTTTAATTGTTTCCAGAGCATGTCTTTTAATGAAAGAACATTCATCCCTGTAACTGAGGATATGAAAATGGTTTGAACACCTTCGGGAAGTTCTTTCTTTATTTCTTCTATAAGTTCTTCATCCAGCATATCACTTTTACTGATTGCCAAAATTCGATCTTTAAATAACATTTCGGAGTTATACTTTTCCAACTCATTGAGAAGAATTCGGTATTCTTTTGCGATGTTATCACTATCTGCAGGCACCAAAAACAGTAGAATAGCGTTGCGCTCTATGTGGCGTAAGAAACGATGACCTAGTCCTTTTCCCTCACTAGCCCCTTCTATTATTCCGGGGATATCGGCCATAACAAATGACTGATAATCTCTATACTTGACGATACCAAGATTAGGAACCAACGTTGTAAATGGGTAGTCGGCGATTTCTGGCTTAGCAGCAGAAACGACGGAAAGCAAGGTAGATTTCCCCGCATTTGGGAAACCAACAAGACCCACATCGGCAAGCACTTTTAGCTCCAATACTCTCCACGATTCACTTCCTTCTTCACCGGGTTGAGCATATCGAGGCGTTCGATTTGTAGACGATTTAAAGTTCCAGTTTCCAAGTCCTCCCCTACCTCCACCAAGTAGAACACGTGTTTGGCCATCTTCCGTTATTTCGAACAACACTTCTCCCGTTTCCGAATCTTTTGCAACAGTGCCTAGTGGAACTTCAATAACCTGATCTGCCCCTCTTCTTCCTGTTTTTCTTCCTTTACTACCGTTTACCCCGTTGTCGCAGGTAATGTGCTTCTTAAACTTTAGATGTAACAGTGTCCAGAGTTGTGAATTCCCTTTAAGGATAACCGAACCACCGGAACCGCCATCACCCCCATCCGGGCCACCTTTACTGTTTAATTTATCTCGAAACAAGGAATAACTCCCAGAGCCGCCACCACCTGAGCGACAGCAAACCTTTACATGATCTATAAAATTGGGATTAGCCATATAAACTTCTTGTTTACTTACCTTTTACGTTATCAACTACTTTGACCAAACCTTCAAATATCACAGAAATTTCACCCATACCCTGAAGTCGGTTGAGCTTGCCATGTTCTTCATAATATCCTAGAAGAGGTTCAGTCTTAGAAATATATTCGCCAAAGCGACTGCGGATGGTCTCTTCACTTTGGTCGTCAACTCGACCAGAAATTTTACCACGTTCTAATAAACGTGTCACCAGTTCATCTTCATCTACTTCAAGTGCGAGAACCACATTAATGGCTTCACCGAGACCTGTCAATATTTGGTCTAAGGCTTGTCCTTGTGATATGGTTCTAGGAAATCCATCAAATATAAAACCGTTCGCTTCGGGTCGTGCTTTAATAAAATCTTCAACCATCGCTATGGTAACTTCATCAGGCACCAATTTGCCTTTATCCATATAGGATTTAGCCAATAGACCTAGTTCTGTTTCTCCTTTAATATTGGATCTAAACACGTCTCCTGTGCTGAGATGTACTAACTCATATTTCTCAAGCAGCATTGCACTCTGCGTACCTTTTCCAGCACCTGGAGGGCCAAAAATTATTAAGTTAAACATTCATATTAAAATTAGTCCGCAAATGTAATTAATTTCGCAGTGTACATGCCACAACCACGGATTAAAAGAGATGCGATTTTAGATTAATTTTGTTCAGCAAATGGCCTCATTCCAATTATGAAAAAAGTACTATTAATTACATACTATTGGCCACCTTGTGGGGGTGTTGCGGTGCAACGATGGCTCAAAATGGTAAAGTACATTTCCTTAAAGTTTGACGTCACGGTATATGCTCCTCGTTCTCCAGAATATCCGACTCTGGATTACAGTCTTGAAAACGAAATTCCTAAAAACATCACCATATTAAAGGAAAACATCTTTGAACCTTATGAGCTTTTCAGAAAATTGACCTTTAAGAAGAAAAGCTTTATCCCACAACAGGAATTTGTCACTAAAAAAAAAAATTGGATTGACCGATTGGCCGTATGGGTTCGCGGAAATTTCTTTATTCCAGATGCACGCAAGTTTTGGATAAAACCGTCAATTCGATTTTTGTCTAACGAATTTAGGTCTAAGCCTTTTGATGTCGTTATTACCAACGGCACTCCCCATTCCGTTCATCTTATTGGTCTAGGATTAAAACAAAAATTCGACATTAAGTGGATTGCCGACTTTCGTGACCCATGGACTCAAGTTGATTATTTCGACAATCTTATGTTAACTAAATGGGCAAGGAAGAAGCACTTGAAACTGGAACAAGCGGTATTAACTAACGCTGACTTAGTAACTACTGTAAGTCCGTCATGGGGACAAGATTTTAAGAATTTAGGCGCTCAACATGTCGAGATATTATACAATGGTTATGAGTTAGATGATTTTGCTACCCAAACCGACCACCTGGATTCAGATGCTTTTGTAATTAGTCACGTAGGAAGTTTAAATGAAGGACGAAACAAAGATTCATTTTGGGCGGCCGTTGCAAAGAGTATGGATGGCAATTCAACTCTAAAGGAAAAAATTCGAATTGATTTGATCGGCAGTGTTTCAAGTGCAGCCATGGACTCTATCAAGAAATATGGTTTGGAGGCACAAGTCAACTATTTAGGAAACCTATCTCACCGCGATGCACTCAACAGCATGATGAGGTCAAACGTTCTTCTACTGTTACTAGGCGACTTGACTGACATGGGAAGAATACCCGCTAAGGTGTTTGAATATATGGCCGCACAAAAACCGATATTAGCGATTGCATCGCCAGAAAGCGATGTGGCTAAAATTATTAATGAAAACAACTTAGGTGCTGTCGTATCGGATAACGCCGAAGAAATTGCGGAAGCATTGTCTGATATCTACCTCAAAAAGAGAATATATGATAATGCTCATTTGAGCACTACCTACTCAAGAAAATCGGTATCTTTCAACCTCATATCTTTAATTAATGCATTATGGGACTAGATAACTTTAAGAGCCTAGTTTATCACAACTATTACCTTGGTCTTAAGGATTTATTGAATAAGAAACAGTTTGATGAATCGCCTGAAATGAAAATCATTTTGGACGAACTGCGGGAAAATGGTGTAGTGGCTATTGAGAATTTCTTCACCGAAGAGCAGTGCAATAATTATCGTACCGAAATAGATCAAAAGATGGACGAATACAAGGACACCGTTTGGCGTGATAGTTCAGATTCTGACAATCGCATATATGGAGCAGAACAGGTGTCTCCCCTCTTTATGGATTACCACCAAAATGAATTTCTTCAACAACTTTGTGAACGGTATTTGCAAACGGAAACGAATAACCTGATCACCTTGGCCACCCGTACAAAGTTTAAAGAAGGCAATTTAGGTTCAGGAGGAGGTTGGCACCGGGACACCGCATATCATCATCAATTTAAGTCGGTTGTATATTTAACCGACGTAGAAGAAGAAACAGGTCCATTCACCTACATTTTGGGCACCCATAAAACCAACAATCAATTTGACGGAAAAGTAAACTCAGACATTAAGAAGTTTGATTTTAGACTCACACAAGAATTCATTGATTCCGTAAAGAATTTGGGGTATCAGGA
Source organism: uncultured Chitinophagaceae bacterium (assembly GCA_964482155.1). Taxonomy (GTDB): domain Bacteria; phylum Bacteroidota; class Bacteroidia; order NS11-12g; family UBA9320; genus UBA987. Next base: position 14,145 of record CAYZWM010000047.1, read on the forward strand.
AGTTAAATACACGGCAAAGAAAGGCACTATGCTCTTAATCGATACAAAAGGCATTCACCAAGGCTCCCCTCTTAAAAGAGATGTGCGTTATACCATTTTCAACTATTTCTTTCCAAAGACTCATATTAGCCAAGCCCTGAAAGACAAATTTGATAAGTTGAGAATTACTTCCTCTTAAATTTATTCAAGCTATCCTTAATCAGTCGATTAAAGTCTTCTGATATGTTCAATTTATAAATTGTCAGAATAAATGCCACACCAATAAGGGTTGACTTTAGAACTATTACCAAAACAGTCATGCCCTTAGCAACTTCCGAATTCCAAAGATTAGGTACAAAATAAATGATGGCCATCATTACAACCGAAACAGCAATTAATTTAACCGTGTTTTTATTAAAAGGGTCAAGACTATAAAATCGCTTAAGCAAGACAAACCGAAATAAGTTATAGAAGAAAACGGAAATTAGCGTAGCTAAAGCTGCTCCATTTAAAGAATACATCGGGATTAATATTAGGTTGGTCACAATGGAGATTGCAATAAAGAAAACCATAAGAATAAAGTCCCATTTATATCTATCCGAGGTTTTTAGAATCTCACTGTTCGATCCTGAAATCATATCCAATACCTTGCTAAAACCTATGATTAAAGCTACATATTTACCGGTAACATAAACGTCTGAATTCGGTATCAGAGAAAACACCTCATCGAGAGATGCAAATAGTAAAATAAACAATGTAAAAGCAGCGATACCCTGGTTGATAGAGGTTTGATGGTAGAGCTTTCTAATGTCACCAATTCTGCCGTTTTCCCAGTGCTTAGATATAATTGGTGAAGAAATAAAACTGGTTGCCTTTTTGGGAATCTCAATGATTACACCCATAAAAAAAGCAATGCTATATATACCTGTAGCGCTTAGTCCCTCCATACCTGAAAGCATTAATGAATCAATGCTATGAGTTATTACCGTTGATACGGCTCCTATCCAAACAAACGAACTGTACTTAACCGTTTTAAGATAATCAGGTCGACCAAACTTTTTAAAATTAAATCGGACTTTAACCTGAAAATATTTTCTTACATAAATGACGATTGCGAGTGCCGCAACGGCATAGGTGAGGGAATATAGAACAATAAAATTATTGAATGCAACCACCTTAAAGTAGTAAGCCAGGACGGCACAAGAAATCAAGGCCTTGGTTACTAAATTATTCATTAAAGAGGGGAAGGTTACACGTTGAAAGTTATACGATACCGTCGATGCCAAATAACCAATAATAATAAACAGTGATATCGCTACAATATGCAGACTATAGTCTGACACCAACGCCATCTCCTTATGAAAAAAAGTGAATACCTGGTCCTGGAAGAGGAAAAATAATCCGGTAAAGATTAAAAAGCCAGTAAGCGACGACAGAAAGGTCACTCCCAAAAATTCGGGAAGAATGTCTTTCTTTTTAAAGTGCTCAAAAAATTTAGTAATTGTTGATGAAGACCCCCATTGACCTAATTGAGCAAGTAGAATTGCAACCGCAATAATTACCTGAATTAACCCAATTTGCATTTCGGTCAGGGTACCTGGAAATAAGATCAATCGGTTGAGCATACCAAAAATCACCCCAATAAATATGGCTATTGATGATTTGATGGATTGCCTAATGATTACTCCCATTTGCTATTTCAATATAAATAGAAATTCCAGAGCATAATACTTAACCCCGGTTTGAGGAAGTCTCTTGATGTGATATTTATCTTTTACCTGTTCAATCAGTTTCATTATCGAACTGAGATTGCTTATCTGCTTTGACACGTCGTCAGACAAGTTTCTTTCCAACTCAATGACCACCTGTTTAGGAAAAACACCTACTTCAAGCATACTTTTAAACACCTCTAAACCAGCTCCTTCAATGTCTATTTTGATCAAATCAATACGTGAGTGACTGTTTTGAGTCATGGCCTGTTGAATGGTTATACACTCAGCCTCAAAATCTAAAACACTGTTCTCTGTTTCAATAATTGAAGAAGATCCTCCCCATTTATGTTTATAGAATTTAAACGTGGTTGGCTCTTTCCAAATGCCAATTGGGTAGAATACGAAATTTGGTTTCGTATAGCCCTTCATATATTCGATGGACACAGGAGTCGGATCAAACATATGTATTTTACACCCAAACCTTGACTCAAGTTCAATGTCAAAATCAATCTGAGTACCAACCCCTAGTGAGTATACAATCGAATCTGCATTTATTATGGAGTCCTTATCAATGTAATAGTTCCCAATCTTGTAACAGTCGTTCTCGGTTACCAACGGAAACTGCTTAAGCACGGTTCTGGTTAACACTCTAAACGGGTCTCTTGAAATAAATAAATTATTGTATTTCAAGAATTTGATAAAGCGGTTTTTTAGCGCTTTGTAACCATTGTAAAGCAAGGTACCATTCTTAATATTTACGACTAATTTGTTTAGCATGTTTACCTAAGATATTTCCGAACTGCTGATTCGCAAATATATCACATTCCAAGTAGCTGTTTGAGGTAAAAATTCTTGTAGATCCTCTATGTGTTGCCCCCCTTTAGTAAGGCAATTACTGTTCAAATGTCGAATGCAATTTAGGTGAGTCCAAAGAGAATATTCGTTTTTAACCTGATGCTCAAATTTAACCCAGAGTCCGTTTTATGTACTCAATGTAATTCTCACAAACTTTACCATAACTAACCTTTGAAAACTGGTTTATAAAATGATCCTGGACCTGATTATCAACCTTTAAATTACCATTTACTAAATTCTTGATAATATTCGTTAAAGAACCATATTCTTCGGCACCAAAAATGGCACCTTCATACCGTAGGTAATTTTCGTTGTCATTATTATCATAATTCAAAATGACAACGGGTTTTTTGAAATAAACTGCTTCGCTAGCAACCGTACTATTAAAGGTAATCACTAGATCGGAAATATTTAAAACAAGATATAAATCGTCTTTTGATATTTGATAATTTGTTGTACCTAAATCGTTAGCTATTTCACTATAGTACTCATTCGCGTCAAATTCCCGAGGGTGAGGTTTGATAACGAAATTTAACTGCTCATATTCCTTACTCAGCTTCAAAAAATCATGCCCAACTTTTTTTCGATTTGCGACACCAATTTGACCTGGTTGACTCGCAAGTACAACGGTCATTTTCGATTGGTTGATCGGAGGTTTGATGTTTACCTTAGTTTCTAGCAAATGTGGAATAATATCAGTTCGTATTTGACCAAGACTATGCGTGTTGCTTTCCTTGTATATGGAATGGTTTATCAAAATGTCTCTCCAATGTTCACCCCATGTAATCATGTGTTCAGGGATGGGATCGTACATCTTATCATTCACATTATACATATAATGAATATGCGCCAAATGGATCGTTCCATGCTGAAAACCAATTGTCTTGACACCCGCTCTTTTGGCACCCCGCACAAAGGATCTATGGTGGTACGAATGTTCATGATGGCACGTAAATGTTTTGATACCCTTTATTTTAAAAAGGCCGGCTACCACGCGCTCCCTCATAAACATGACTGATAAAATGTTCCTTTTTTTAAAGATAAATTTTAACATCAGGTGTTCTTCGGATTCGAGATGGTATTTCATTTTCCTAAAATTCCTTCGAAACTTGAACGTTGACCAAAGCAAAACCGGATTGAACAAATTGACAATAAATGGGAATTCGAAGTTTAAAGATCTCTTCGTGTATTTGTTAAAAAAGTACTCCAAATCGAGTTTTACGTCATCATTAAGCTTTGGGAAATAGAAATCCGATATAAAGACAAAATCCTTCGTTTTAGATGATTTGTCAACCAAATACTCATTGTAATAGTCCCCTTTAATCTTGTGCCCTATATCATTAATATCCAGAATATCCTCAACCACATATGGCTCTAGACCTATGGAATGCCGTTTGTTCCAATTAAAAAGAAATTGAAAAAAACCAATTAGTGCTCTAACAGAGAATATGATACCAAAGGAAATGGCATTCTTAAAACTCTTTACCAGACTCACCTTATTTTTGATAGGTATCAGCCAGTCTGGACTGGAAAAATCAAGTTTATGTTTGTAATGAGAATAAATGATCACTTTATGATTTCCAATTTCAGGTGATACACTTACCAGTAAATTTCTCTCTTTAATTCTTGGTAGATAATAGAAATATAAACTAAACCTCAGGTAATACCAATATGTTCTACCACCAAAAGAGAGCCACTCGACTATGGTCTTGCCTTTGTAAATTTTGTGACCAAACGCAGCTACCTCTTTTAAACATTGGGCGTTAACGTTGTGATTCACAACTGAGTCAATTTCTGTTACTTCCGGAATATCAAATTGTTCTTCTCGAATTGAGTAAACTCTATAATCGGATTTGCTACCCAGATTCTCAACTTGAAGCCTCTCATTTGCGTTTAAGGGTCTAGCAACAATAATACTCTTCATTTTCGGGGATTTTGTTCTCCCTTATTCAGGGTAAGTCCGTGCTTTGTTGACACCATTTGTCTCAAAATCTGTATGAAAAACAAGCAAACAGAATTTGATCTTTTAAGCATTACAATCCTTATCAAAGTCCTACGTAAATTCTAATGGTCGGACACGATCAATAAGCACCAATAGCTTCACAATAATACGAAAAACATAAGGCAAAAATTAAAACTAGATAAAACTTTGGAAGGAATTGAATTTTACTATATCGAGCCCAACTATTCCTATGATAATTACTCAATTTTATGGTTATTGCGTTCTAAATATTTAGCAATGCTTGATTTAAATAATAAATCAATTTTAATAACCGGTGGTACTGGCTCCTTGGGAAATGCTTTGACCAAAAGAATATACCAAGAATTCCCTCGTGTAAAGCGTTTGGTCATATTTTCGAGGGATGAGCAAAAGCAGTTTCAAATGGCTCAGAAATACCCACCAGAGCAATATCCCTCCATTAGATTTTTTATTGGCGATGTTCGGGACAAAGAAAGATTGGTAAGAGCATTCCAGGGTATCGATTATGTCATTCATGCTGCCGCTATGAAACATGTCCATTTGGCGGAATACAACCCCTCCGAATGTATTAAAACTAATGTGAATGGTGCTGAAAATGTTATATACGCCTGTTTAGAATCCGGTGTACAGAGAGTGGTCGCTTTATCGACCGACAAGGCATGCGCGCCAATCAACCTATATGGAGCTACTAAACTTACATCTGACAAATTGTTTGTCGCAGCGAACAATATCAAGGGACGGAATGAGATCCGTTTTTCTGTGGTTCGTTATGGAAACGTTATGGGATCTAACGGTTCAGTTATGCCATTTTTTCTTAAAAAAAGAAATGAGGAATTCCTTCCCATTACTGACCCCAAGATGACTAGGTTCAATATTTCACTTGATGGTGGAGTTGATATGGTTCTTCATGCATTGGAAAATGCATGGGGTGGTGAGATTTTTATTCCCAAAATAAAATCCTACAAAATTACAGATGTCGCAAAAGCAATTGCACCAGATACCGCTCAGAAAACTGTAGGAATACGACCCGGTGAAAAAATCCATGAAGAAATGATCACTTCTTCGGACTCATTTTACACCTATGATTTAGGTCAATACTACACCATCTTACCCTCTGTACCTAATTGGGACATTAACGATTTCATTAAGGACTTTGGTGCTATTAAAGTTGAAGAAGGATTTCAGTATAATTCGGGAGACAATGACGAATGGGAAACCGTGCAATCTCTTCGGGATCTAATAACCGAACATATTGATAATACCTTTGAAGTATGAAAGTAATCCCTTATGGAAGACAGAGCATTACTAAAGACGATATCGAAGCGGTCGTATCAACTTTAACTGCCGATTATCTTACCCAAGGACCCAAAGTACGTGAATTCGAAGACAAATTTGCTCAATATGTAGGTAGTAAGTATGCCGTGGCAGTAAACAATGCAACTGCTGGCCTTCATCTGTCACTGTTGGCACTTGGCTTAAAACCAGGAGAGCGTGTCATTACTTCACCCATTACGTTTGCTGCGTCAGCCAACTGCATTCGTTACTGCAACGGAGAGGTGTGGTTTGCAGATATTGACAAAGACACTTATTTGCTATCCTTAAAAAGTGTAAAAGAACTTATTGAAAGCAAACCAAAGGGATTCTTTAAAGGTATTATTCCTGTTGACTTTGCGGGCTTGCCTGTAAATTTAGAAGAGTTCAAAAAACTTGCTGCCAATCACAACTTATGGATTGTTGAAGATGCATGCCATGCACCGGGAGGTTACTTTACTGACTCTAACAATGAACAACAAAAGTGCGGTAATTCGGTGTACGCTGACATAGGAGTTTTCTCTTTTCATCCTGTAAAACATATTGCATGTGGCGAAGGCGGAATGCTTACCACAAATTCTATAGATTTATATAAGAAG
>CAYZWM010000048.1:0-20381 GCA_964482155.1 uncultured Chitinophagaceae bacterium
TGGACGTGATGATGCCCGAAATGGACGGCATTGAGGCCTGTCGGAGAATCAGGGAAAATCAAGAATTATCAAATACGTTTATTATGTTTCTGACCGCAAGAAGTGAGGAATATAGTGAGATCGCTGGATTTGAGGCAGGTGGAGATGATTATGTTTATAAGCCCATTAAACCCAGAGCACTCATGAGTCGGGTGCAGGCCATCATGAAACGTCAAAATGCGCAACCCGAGTCAGATCTTGAAGAAGTGTTGACCCATGGCGAACTCGAAATTAATCCCAATGAATACATTGTCAGAAATGGCAAGGAAAGTCTTTCATTGCCTCGTAAAGAATTTGACCTCCTCTATTTGTTAGCATCTCGTCCCGGTAAGGTGTTTACACGCGAAAAAATCTTACGAAAAGTATGGGGTACAGATGTATTTGTTGTTGACAGAACCATCGATGTGCACATCCGAAAAATACGAGAAAAGATTGGCGATAAGAAAATAGAAACCATTAAAGGCGTCGGCTACAAATTCGTTGGGTAAGCCCAATTCTTCTAACTCATTTGGATTTATACCTTTGTGATTGTGAATACCAACTCCTCACCCCGAAACATAGCCGTTTTGTCTGCATTTCTTGTAGCTTTTGTTCCGGTTATAGTTGGCCTAATTTTTCAGGCTGTATGGTGGCACGTTGTCGTTTTATTTCTAGCTACCCTGGTGGTTGGTTATTTCATAATCATCAACCTGATGGAGCGGTTTATATATCGAAAAATCAAGATTATATATAAGAGCATTCATTCACTCAATACGCGGCACTTAAGCAAATCTGAGCGCTTTGACCCTATTTCAAAAGTTTCTGACGATGTGTCGGCATGGGCCAAAGAGAGGAAAGACGAAATTGCAAGATTGAAGGAGCAGGAAGGATTTCGACGCGAGTTTGTTGGCAATGTTTCGCATGAATTGAAAACCCCAATATTCCATATTCAGGGATATATTCATACACTTCTAGAAGGTGCATTGTCTGATCCAAAGGTAAATTATAAGTTTTTAGAAAAATCATCCAAGAGTGTGGACCGATTGATCGAACTGGTAGATGATCTTACTTCGATAAACCAGTTGGAATCAGGCGAATTGGAAATGGAATTTGCCGAATTTGATATTCGCACGTTGGTTGAAGAGGTCTATGAAGGCGTTGAATACTTGCTGAAAGACAGGGGAATTCAATGTGGTTTTAAACAGAGTGCGGATACCATATTTCATGTCAACGCAGATCGATTAAAAATAAAACAGGTATTAGTCAACCTGATCGTCAATGCCATTAAATATGGAAACCAGGATGGGAAGATTTCCTGTGGTATTTACGATATGGACAAAAACATTTTGGTAGAAATAACCGACGATGGTGAAGGTGTCCCAGAATCGTCAATTCCACGTTTGTTTGAGCGGTTTTATCGGGTCGAAAAAAGTAGGACCAGAGAAGCTGGAGGCTCTGGATTAGGCCTGAGTATAGCCAAACATATTGTCGAAGCTCATGGCCAAACTATTAATGTAAAGAGCCAACTTGGAGTTGGGTCGACGTTTAGTTTTACCCTCGCAAAGCTGAGAAAATAACGTCAATATGGAAGAGTCACATGGCCTGATCTGGAATGTGAGAAACTTTAAACACGTCATCGTTGGTGTTTTCATTCTAAAAGTACTTTTTTTGTGTGCAGATGGAGAATTTCGTAGTATCGGCACGTAAGTACAGACCAGCCACTTTTGATTCGGTGGTGGGGCAATCGCATGTCACCAATACACTTATTAACGAAATTAAGAACAACCAGTTGGCTCAGGCTTTTCTGTTTAATGGTCCTCGTGGTGTAGGGAAGACAACCTGTGCACGAATATTGGCCAGGGAGATTAACAAGGAAAGCATTACGGATGAGAACTACGATTTTTCATACAATATTTTTGAACTTGATGCGGCTTCCAATAATAGTGTAGAAGACATTCGACACCTAAATGAACAGGTTCGAATTCCGCCACAGGTTGGTAAGTATAAGGTGTACATCATTGATGAGGTACACATGTTGTCTGCAGCTGCATTTAATGCGTTTCTAAAGACACTGGAAGAACCGCCGCATTACGCCATTTTTATATTAGCAACAACAGAGCGGCACAAAATATTACCAACCATACTCTCAAGATGCCAGGTGTTTACGTTTAACCGGATATCGGTTAAGGACATCGTCTTGCATTTACAAGAAATAGGAAAGAAGGAAGGTGTAGAAATGGACGAGGATGCACTTCATATTATCGCACAAAAAGCGGATGGTGCATTACGGGATGCCTTGTCAATATTTGATCAAATGATCAGCATCTCTACCAATAAACAGTTGAAATATGCTGATGTGGTCAAAAATCTAAACGTATTGGATTACGACTATTATTTTAAAATTACCGATGCCTTTGCCCAACAAAACGTTGGGGATGTCCTGTTGGTTTTTGATGAGATTCTTCAAAATGGATTTGATGGTCAGATTTTCCTTAACGGATTAGCCAATCACTTTAGAGACCTAATGGTTGGTCGGTCACCAGAAACAGTTCAATTACTTGATGTGCCGCCCCACGTTCATCAAAAGTATTTAGATACATCAAAAGAAATGAGCCAGGGCCTTCTGGTCAATTCAATCAATATTGCCAATGAGTTTGACATTGGATATAAAGCGAGCAGGAATCAACGTTTGCATGTTGAGTTAGCCCTGATCAAAATGTGTTATTTGAAAAGCCTGGTTCATCCCAGCGAAAAAAAAAACAATAAACCTCCCGTAGAACCGGGAATAACATCCAAATCTACTCCTCCTGATGTTCAGGTAGCACAAGAGTCTAATGAGGTTGAAACCGCCAAATCACCCCCTATTAAAGAGGTTCAAGAAACAAAACCTGTTATAGAAACACCGCCAATTTCGAAGCCAACTCGAAAAGTAGAACCGTCAGAAAAGGTGGTTAAATTGGGTAATCTAGATGATTTGTTAAGTCTGGATATGGATATGTCAAAGGCTGAAGACAGTGAAGAAGTAGTGGTTACTGAGGAGCATCCCGTCTATGAGAAACAACTGGAATTAAAAGATTTAATTAAAGGGATTGGTCTATTTGTTGACCAGTTAAAAGAAGAAAAACGATTTCAACATTCCCTGTTTACGTTTATCACTCCTGTGGTTAAAGATAATGTTGTCCGGCTCGAAATGATTAAGCAGCATCGGATTCAATTGGAGGATATCAAGGTAGAATTTCTTCAATTTTTGAGAAAAACGTTGCAAAACCCTTCGATCCAGCTTGAAATAATTGAAGTTAAAAAGAAAGTGGAAGGTACACGGGCATATACTGGGCAGGAAAAATTCGAAGTCATGGCTAAAAAGAATCCAGCATTGCAAATGCTTAAGGATAAATTAAACCTGAGAATCAAGTAACTCTTTTAATCTCGAATTACGGTAATAATGCCGCTGACCTTTTCTGTTGGAGCGTCTAAAACACATGCCTCTCGATACTTGAAAATGTAAAAATAGGTTCCACCAGGACAAGGCTTTCCAGATTTTATTTCTGTTCCATCCCAATTGAGAACAGCCCCTGGAGTATAATCCTCTTTTGATTGATAAACCAATTCTCCCCAACGATTGTAAATGGATAAATCATATAAATCTTCCCCATTAATGTCAATTTCAAAGACGTCGTTCAATTGGTCAAGATTCGGTGTAATTACGTTTGGAATGAACATATTGAATTCATGATCGCTCTCTACCATTTCGCAAATAGAATCAATACATCCCTCTTTCGTTTGGGAAGTAAGGCAAACCTCAAAACTTCCAACCTGGTCGGCATAACTATGTTCAACATAGCGCTGGAAGGACAAATTATCCGGTCCGCTTGATGGATGACCAAAGTCCCAAATGAATTCATCTTCCTCGTCGCCAATGGCTGTAAAATAGAACGTTGGGCACAGGCTGTCTTTCGTAAAACTGAAGATGGCATCATTGTCAAAGACCGTTATGGTTTTAGTGATTGAATCGTAACATGCCCGTTGATATGGGCCAGTAGGCACATAAGTCGGTCTGTAGTCAATATATATTTGTCCGGTATCTGTAAGTACAATATCAACATCCGGGAATTGGGAGATGGCTGAATCCCCACTCCAGTACCAGCGGAAATCATTGTATATGGTATCGGATTTGTCGGTTAGGGTAATGATGCTGTTTTTGCAAAACACACCATCTACGGTAAAATCGACCTCAGGTATGGGTAGAATCACTACACGCTTTATTGCGTGAAACTCCCTGGTTGTATCCGGAAACGTGGAATTGCAATAGTACACATTGTTGTTGTTGTCTGGGTTTACCACACTATCGCCTGCATACAGATAAATGTAGTACGTGCCTGGATTGTTGTAGGTAAAGCTTACGTTGGTGTCTGATTTGGTATTTAACGTATTTGAGCTTGACGAAGAGTCTCCAAAATACCAGATGTAATCTGTTGCCTGGATTGAATTATTTTGGAATTCAACGGTGTGTGGAACACAAGACACGGTATCAGATAGTATGTCAAAATTGGGCACAGGGCCGTTAATGGTGACCGTAGTAAAAGCCGTATCGGTACAGCCCATGGTATTTTCTACGACATGTACAACGTTAAAATCTCCGTACGTAGAATAAAAGTGGAAGGGGTTTTTAAGGTAACTCGGAGCCTTGCCGTCGCCAAAGATCCAGTAATGAGCAATTATACTGTCGTGGGGACCTTGTAAGGCTGTGGAGGAATCAAAGAGCTGGATAATATCATCGCATAGGAGTTTTTTGGTAATCTTTCGAATGCCAGCATTAATATTAACTACCTCAATTATCTTGGTTGTCGTATCGGTGCATCCTGTTTTGTCCACTGCGACCATGCGCACGGTATAGTTGCCCACCGTATTAAATACGTATTTGTTCTTTGGGTAAGGGAGGTCATCTGAAAACCCTAGTCCATCGCCAAAATCCCAAAAAACCTTCTCCTGAGTCAATAAATCTGGTGGAAAATCGGGTTCATCCCACCTCCAATAACGTGTGGTATCATCCCAATAACGGATGGTGTCAATAAATTGTACGATGGCTCCGGGGCATACAGGTTCAGCGAATGTAAAATCATTTAAGAATCCGATTTCTCGTCTTATCGGAGTTACCGCAGAGCAACCAGAGTCAGTAACCATGGTAATAAACCCTTCATAGTCGCCAGAGCGTGTATACGTGTGCTCAAATTTGGGTAGTCTCAGAGAATCTAAGTGAACATTTAACGTATCAAAGGTACCGTCGCCCCAGTCCCAAATGATTTTGCGTACGTCAAGTTGAGTGTCCACATAAAAGTCGCCTTTGAGTGTAGACGGTAGACAACCTATATATTGTATATCAGCGTGAGGCCTTGGAGAGTTATTTAATCGAAATGCATTGTGATACCAAAACGTGTCATTACATACGCGATCATTGTCGAAATAATAATCCGACGTATCGCAAGAACGATATATTTTATTAGAGCCATTTCGAACAGCAGCACCAAAGGTTACCCAACCCGTTGAGTCGCAGGCTTTAGTATAGGAGAAGTTGTTCTGAAAATCAATGAAGGCATATTTATCACAAAGGGAATCATAATTTATTTGCACGTCGCTCAGGCATGAGTCCTTCTCAAAAGGGACAGGTCTAAAAAGGCACTGAACTTTATCCTTTACTGAAATGTCTGATTTGAGCGGTTTCTTGATGTTGACCATTTCTCGGGCGCTGTCTTTGCATCCGTAATCCAGGTCAGTCACTACAAAAAGAATCTCACCACATTTGGAGGAATCATATTTGTGTTTCGCATTTTCGTCTTTAGAAAAGTTGCAATTCTTTCCAATATGGAGATTGTTCTTTGTGTCAGTGGTACACCGGTCAGCATAATCGTCAACAAACTTCCACATGTAAGCTAATCTACCAGCCTTGTAACTTATCGATTTGTTACAGAAGAAAACGGTATCCTTCGACTCGCATTGTGAATTGTTAAGCAACATAGGAATGGCGAGTGTGCCAATGGACTCAATTGAATCATACTGCATTACTGTTTCACAATTCCCCCTTCGGATACGCATTTGAATGTAGTACTTTCCAGGTTGTTGCGGGATAAAAAAGGCATTACGTGCGCCACCAAAAAGGCTGACAAAATTAAGTCCTGTATCAAACGCTGTCCACGAATACCGAGCTCCCGATATAAGGGGATGTGAGAATTCAAAATATCCGGGAAAACACTTCGTCGTATCCAATTTTTTATGATCGATTACCACACGGTCAACATTAACCGATACAAACTTTTGATATCGAACCTCACATCCGTTTTTAAACTGGGCGATAAGGTTAACCGCATAGATACCTGTCTTGGTAAATTTGTGAAGTAGAGGATCCTTGGTTAGTGGAGACAACGTGTCTTTCGTCCCATCACCAAAATCATAATAGGCGAGTTTGATGTCATTAAAATGGACTGCCCACGAGGTGTCAATTCGAAATATGTTATACTGGGTGTCGCAATTCCTTTCCTTAAAACTTGACGTAAATTTTGGATAAAAATCGTATAGAATTTCAATTTCAATTTCCTGTTTGGCCTCACAACCTTTATCGTTTGAAATTTCTATCGTTATCGGAAACTTTCCTGGGTTGTTGTAGGTGTAACAAATTTTGTCACCTGTTTGGGGGTTATTCGCGTCTGTTTTACCACCGTCGCCCCATAATATGGTCCGTTTTACATTTTTGGAACCACCACCACCAGAAGTTGAGTTGTCTTCAAGACAGACTTCATTTGAGGTCAGGCAATACGTCGAACTGGAATGAATGGATACGTTAAGTTTTGGGGGGGCATAAACCGTAATGGCTTTGGTGACTTCACAACTTGTACCGTCTGCCAATTTGATTACCGCTTTTACAGTGTAAGTGCCCGCGACCGCAAAACGATGACTCGGTGCGTTTAAGACACTTGTATTTCCATCCCCAAAATTCCAGGATACAGATGTAATACTTTGAGTTGCTGTAGGATTGAAAGCAATGAGATCGTCAACGCACGTATACTCATTTGATTGAATCGTACATTGAGCACTCGCGTTTATTGAACTGGTCAATACGAGAACAAAAACAATAAAATAAGGCCAACGTTTTAAGTCAAATAATCTGATTTGCAAGGGCTATTAATTCATATAACACAAGGTATTCTTTACCATTATCAAATCCAAATTTTGCAACAAGGATTACAATAAACTGATGTTAAAGTGACTACCCTATACTATAGATGCACAGAGCCTCAGAAAAGTTGCAGGTTAAGGTTTACTTAAATCGAAACATGTTGCCACCATAAATCGCTTCGGTGCCTAGCTCTTCTTCAATACGAAGTAGTTGGTTGTATTTGGCAATCCGATCTGTTCGTGATGCGGAGCCGGTTTTTATTTGGCCACTGTTCATGGCAACTGCCAGGTCAGCGATGGTCGTATCTTCTGTTTCACCACTTCGGTGGCTAATAACATTGGTGTACAAGTTGCTTGTAGCCAATTGAATAGCGTCAATAGTTTCGGTTAGGGTACCTATTTGGTTTACCTTTACAAGAATGGAATTGGCAACACCTTGATCAATACCTTGCTGAAGTCTTTTCACGTTGGTCACAAATAAATCGTCACCTACCAATTGTGTCTTTTTACCAACTCGTTCGGTGAGTTGCTTCCATCCCGACCAATCGTCTTCATCTAAACCATCTTCGATGGAAACAATGGGATACTTGCTCGTCCAATTCTCCCAATAGTCAACCATCTCTTCAGAGGTTAATTTCTGACCACTCGATTTGTGGAAGTGGTATAATCCAGATTTCTTGTCGTAGTATTCTGATGATGCAGCATCCATTGCGATGGAAATATCGTGGCCTGGTTTGTATCCAGCTGCTTCGATCGAGGTAAGTACAATCTCGATTGCCTCTTCGTTCGATTTTATATTAGGGGCAAAACCACCTTCATCTCCAACGTTCGTGCTATAGCCTTTGGCTTTGAGTACATTTTTTAAGTGATGAAAGACCTCAGTACCCATTCTCAATGCGTGAGAGAAACTGTCTGCCCGAACAGGCATGATCATAAACTCTTGGAAATCAATAGAATTGTCAGCATGACTTCCTCCGTTCAGAATGTTCATCATAGGAACTGGAAGAATTTTAGCATTTACACCACCAATATATCGATACAATGACTGATTAGATTCCATTGCTGCGGCTTTGGATGCAGCAAGGGAAACTGCTAAAATGGCGTTGGCTCCAAGCTTGCTCTTATTCGGAGTGCCATCCAAATTGATCATGGCATTGTCCAGAGCAGTTTGGTCAAAAACATCTTTGCCGATTAACGCATCGGCTATAATCGTATTCACATTCTTAACAGCACCTAACACACCTTTGCCCATATAGACGTTTTTATCTCCGTCTCTAAGTTCTACCGCTTCATGTATTCCAGTTGAAGCTCCAGAGGGTACAGCTGCTCTACCAAAACTTCCAGAATCAGTAATAAGTTCTGCTTCAATAGTTGGGTTGCCTCTAGAATCTAATATTTGCCTTGCAGATATATCAAGAATTGAACTCATATGTTGTTTAACTTAATAGTTTAATAAAATCGTCGAATAAATACCTGGAATCGTGCGGCCCAGGATTTGCCTCTGGATGAAATTGAACGGCAAACGCTGGTGCATTTATTAGTCGAATACCCTCTACGGTACCATCGTTTAGGTTTCTATGGGTGATTTCGGCAACTTCCGGTACAATGGAATCTGGATCTATCGCAAAACCATGGTTCTGAGAAGTGATTTCGCTCCTCCCCGTTAGAAGGTTTTGAACAGGGTGGTTTAACCCACGGTGTCCATGGTGCATTTTGAAGGTACGCATTCCTATGGCTTGAGCAAGAATCTGACTTCCAAGACAGATGCCAAACAAATTCTCCTTATTTTCAATGATGTGACGAAGGGTGTTGGTTTCTTCTTTCATTACACCAGGATCGCCAGGACCATTGCTTATCATAAACCCATCTGGATTCCACGCTTTCATTTCGGCATAAGGCGTTTTACTTGGAAATACCTTCAAGTAACAATCGCGCTTGGAAAGGCATCTCAAAATATTCGTTTTAACCCCTAAATCGAGAACAGCTACTTTGTATTTAGCCGATTCGTCTCCATAATAATATGGTTTTTCTGTAGTCACCTGCGAACTAAGTTCCAGACCTTGCATAGAAGGAACTTTAGATAATTTCTCTTTCAAGACTTCTACGTCAAGAAGATCTGAGCTTATGATACAATTCATAGCCCCTTTGCTTCTGATATGACGCACTATTTGTCTGGTGTCTACATCCGATATTCCAATTAGATTATTGTCTATTAGATAGTCGTTCAAACTAAGGTCGGCCATTTTTCTGTTGAATTTCGTAGAAAATTTCTTACAGATTAAACCATTGATCTTAATTCCGTTAGACTCTACATCGGTCGTGCTTGTTCCGTAATTTCCGATATGATCACTGGTCATAACCACCACTTGTCCGTAGTAGGAAGGGTCGGTAAAAACCTCTTGATAACCTGTCATGCCGGTATTGAAACAGATCTCTCCGAAAGTAGATCCTATTTTGCCAATGGCTTTGCCATTAAAAACGCTACCGTCTTCTAATACTAGAATGGCAGATTGCCCTGTTGTGTTCTCCACGTTTTTCTGTTTGTGCAAAGGTAGAATTCTGGCTTTTTTGGAAAAGCTTTGTTGAAAAAATAAATGTTATTTTTCTTTAATCCAATTTGACAAATATTCCAACGTACTTAGATCGATGTGATCTTGTTTGAAATACTCTGCTGGTTCAGATGGTTTTTCACCAAAAACCATTAAATGATTTGCCCCCTTTATCAATTTAAAATCAACCAATAAGTTGTGCTTCAATCCAATTTGGTATGCCCGAAATTCAGTTTGGTGACGTACTTGATAATCTCTGTCTCCTTGAATGATTAACGTCCTACGCTTAATAGAATCAATCGTTTGTATGGGGTCGTAGGTCAACATAAACCGATGGTACCAAAGCATGTCACTTGTTCCCAACTCTTTTAACTCAGTCACTTCAGAAGGCAAACCTTCAACCAATTTAACTTCTTCTTTAACTCGATCCATTTTCGCCGATTCTTTCTTGCTAAGCGAGCTGTCGAGGTTGAACAGATACTCGTATTGCTCAGGAATAATTTTATACACAGGACGTGCGGGACCACCTAAAACGATAATGCCGTCAACTTCAGGCTCTCCCAATGCAATAAGTGGGCTGGCATAGGCACCCAGGCTGTGACCCAACACAAATATATTTGTCGAGTCCAAAAAAGAATAGTTTTTAACCAACCGAACTGCAGAAATAGCATCTTCTATGGTCTCTTCGTAAAGTGTAATGCTGTCGAGCTTAGACATCGCCTTGCCGTAGGTGAAGCTTCTTTTGTTGTATCGAATAGTGGCAATTCCGTTGTTTGCCAGACCATAAGCCAGATCCAAATAAAACTTATTTGGGCCAAATGATCCATCCATATCGCTTGGTCCTGAACCATGAACGATAATCACGACAGGGCAATTCCTGCAATCGGATGGAAGAATCAATTCTCCAGATAGTTTGAAAGAATCTGTTTCGACCACCAATCGTTCTTTCCCATATACCTTGTTTTTCGCCCAATCCGGTAATTCGTAGGCCAATGGGAGAAAATTCAACCCGACAATTTTTCCTTTTGATGAGGTTGTTAGCAGCAGATTTAATCCTAGTTTTTCGAAGTTTAAAGGTATGGTGGAAATGAGAAGGTCGTCTTTCTGCTCCGTAGTCACCTTTCCTGTACTTTGTAGTTTACCGTTGCCTTTTTCAAGACCAGCCCACATCTTTTTGAATTTCTTTCTGGAAAAGAAGAGTTTAATCTTACCTGAAAAAAGTTTGTGAACTTTATTGTATTTCTGTTCAAGAAGGAGTTGTGAAACCTCTGTGGCTATAGGATTGGAAATGCCCTGAGCATTAGCTCTAAAGCCAATACACAGGAGAAGCAAACCCAAAACCAGAATACGTTTAACCCGCATCGTACTTTCTTAATAGTGTTAGAAAAACATGGATGTCTTTTGGCAATTCGGCCGTTAAACTATGTTTTTTATCAAAGAGTTCGAATTCTAAACGATACGCATGTAATGCTGTTCGACCAATCATTGGACGATCCTCTTCATCCTTCTTGTTTTTGAAATTTCGCTTAATGTGCTTTAGATATGGAACAGAACCTCCATATACCCCGTCGCCTGAGATTGGTGCGTTTTGTGTGGTTAGATGTATACGTATTTGGTGAAGTCTACCTGTTTTAGGAAAGCAGGAGACTAACGTATAATGTCTAAAGTTTTCCATTACAGAAAACGCGGTTTCAGCTTCTTTTCCACTTTTTCTGTCAACTTTGGCCCTTCCTCTTGAACTTACTGAAAGAGGGGTACTAACCACCAAATCTTGAAAATAGTGACGGCCATCAACCACGGCCCGATATGTTTTCTTAATGGTACGTTTCTCAAACGAAATAGCCATTTCCCGATAGGTTTCAGGGTTTTTGGCTATGACTAGTATACCAGAAGTTTCCTTATCTAGCCTATGACACAGCTGTGCGGTTTCGCAGTATGCCTGTGCCAACTGCTGGATACTTGTCTCACGACCAAATCGATCCTGTAGGCTTGAAACACCAGCTGGTTTGTTAATAGCAATGAGGTTGTCGTCTTCAAAGACGATGTATGCTTTAAACGATTTTAATTTCATGTTAGACGCGTAATCAATTCTTGAAGAGAAACTTTCTCTTGTACTCCTGTTTTCATATTCTTTAATTGAAACACACCATCATTAATTTCGTCGTCACCAACAACGGCCACCCACTCAAATCCTGCCTTATGTGCATAGTCAAACTGCTTGTTTATTTTTTTGCGATCTGCAAACACCACGGTTGTAATGCCATTTGAACGCAACGTGTCGGCAGCCGAAACGCAATAGGCCATTGCGGCATCGTCAAAGTGACAGAACAAAATCTTAGGCTCTGTTTCGTATTCAGCAAATAGCCCCAGGGTGTCCATTACGTCATAGATTCTATCCAATCCAAAGGAGATGCCCACTCCAGAAACGTCTTTTAGGCCAAAAACGCCGGTAAGATCATCGTATCGCCCACCACCTGAAAGGCTGCCAATGTTGACGGTCTGGCCAACCAACTCGATTGAAGCCATGGTGGCTTCGAAAATGCAACCTGTATAGTAACTAAGTCCGCGTGCTAAGGTTAGGTTAAGCACGACACGTGGATTCTGATCGTCAAGATACGATAAAACGGTTTTTAATTCTGTTAGGCCGATCTCTTTTTCAGGGCAATCCACTAGTTTAGATTCAAGTTCGTCCAAAGATGCGGTGTCAAAAGCGTACGTATTAAGAAAGCCCTTCAATTTGCTTAATTGGTCAGCTGTAAACCCTTTGGTTTGAAGTTCATTGGAAATGCCTTCCCACCCAATTTTGTCAAATTTATCAAGAGTAACGGTAAACTGAGAAAACTCATTGTGAAACCCACAGGTCACAGCAATCGCTTCTAGAATATTTCTGTGGTTGATCTGAAGGATGTAGTTTTTCAGACCTAAAGACGAAAGTACTTCGTCGTAAATTTTAATAAAGTCAGCTTCACACAACAGTGATTTCGTTCCTATTACGTCGGCATCACATTGCCAGAACTCGCGATATCTACCTTTTTGAGGCCGATCGGCTCGCCAAACAGGCTGCATTTGATATCGACGAAACGGAAACGTAATGTGGGTTTGATTTTGAACAACATATCTGGCAAATGGAACGGTAAGGTCGTAGCGAAGCCCTTTTTCAGAAATAGTTGGAATCAGCTTGTTTGAATCCAGGTTGTCGAGGGCATTTTTGTCCGCCTTTCTTAAATAATCTCCTGAATTCAGTATCTTGAAAAGCAATTGATCTCCTTCATCTCCATATTTACCTGTAAGTGTCGAAAGGTTTTCCATTGCTGGAGTCTCAATGGCGTCAAATCCATATTTTTTATAAACACCTTCTATGGTATTCATGATGAGTTTTCTACGCCTCATCATCTCTGGAGAAAAATCTCGTGTACCTTTTGGAAGAGCTGCTTTTTGCATGGCGCAAAAATAAGCTTTGCCTATTTAAAAACGGAAGGTGAACCAATTAGGTTATAGTAGTTGGCCATGTTTAAATGCATTGATTCCTTAAGGCTATCTGCCAGTGCAGGTTTAGCTTCGACAAGGTTGAATTCACAATTTACATCTGATCGTTTGTCATAAAGGGATACGGCGTTATCGTTGACCACGTTAAGTGTCCATTTGTTGTGCGTAAAGTGAATTGCGCTGTTGTCAAAATGCGTGACGCCTCGTTCGGTTTTAGAAAATATACTGGTACCCAGTGTTCGGGTCGAATCTGGATGATTAACCAGGTCCAATATGGTTGGGAAAATGTCAATATGAGATACGGTCTTGTAAATTTTTTGAGGGCTCAAAATGCCAGGCGCATAAATCAAAAGCGGAATAGCGTATTTGCCAGAAGGTGTTCGATACGCATGTAATTGGTTTTGAGCGCTGTGATCTGCAGTAATAACAAAAATAGTACGATCGAACCACGGCTGTTTTTTACAGGCGTCTATAAAATTGCGTAACGCGTAATCGGTATAACCAATGCTCTCGTGGATCGTTAGATTACCGGTTGGGAATTTACCAGTTAGCTGCTCCGGAATGGGGTAGGGGTGGTGACTTGAAAGCGTGAAAATGCCTGATGCAAACGGACGTGTTTGTTTGGATATATTGTCCAAAGCATAGCGTAAAAAGGGTTGATCGTAAACGCCCCAATGGCCGTCATAATCTGATTCATTCCCGTCAAATTCATTTCTTCCATAATACGTTGTGAGTCCCTGGTTTTTGAGGAAGGATTGGAACCCCATGGAATTGTTGTCTGCTCCGTGAAAAAAGGAGGTTTCATACCCAAGATCAGCAAGTTTAGAGAATATGGACACCCGCTTATGAGACGAACTGGGTGAATGAATAAAAGAGGTGGGCGACATTTTAGGAATACCACTAAAAATTGCAGGAACCGCGTCAACTGATTTTAAACCGTTTGCATACGCTTGAGTGCAACAAACGGATTGGTTGATTAACTCATTTAGATACGGTGTATAATTGGCCGCCATTCCTCCATTAAGCCCCGTGTACTCTTTGCCAAAACTTTCCAAAATAATGAAAACGAAATTATAGTGTTCAACTGAATCCGACCGATACGAAACAGGGGTGAGGTTTGGTTTGGTGTCCGAGACAAATGAAGGCTCATGTATTGGATTAAACCAGGTTTCGAACAGGTAAAGTGGCGTGTTCAGTGCTAAAGGAACATAGGTAGAGTTTACGTATTGTCCTACATCAGTAGTTCGTATGGGTTTAGAACGAAATCCGCTACGGGCCGCAAAAAAGCAGAGCGCTATTACAAATAGGTTGGTCATCCACATCTTTACCGATGACTTGCGTGGCGATTTTAGGGATTTTCGTACCCATAAGAAGTAAAAAAGACTGATGGCTAAACCCAAAACGGCAGATAACCAATACTCTTTTATGTAGGTCCAGAGGGAGATGTTGTTTGATGAATCAAGTTGCCAAAAGATACCATAGCCCATTCGTTCTTTTAGAAAAGCAAAGTACTGAGCATCGACAAGGCTTGATAACGTAAAGATAAGTCCCAAGAGAAGTAGAGCGTAGGAGACGAAACTAGAGACTAACCGTCCCCCGATTTGCCAAATAAGATAGAGTATGGTAATGGTGTAAAATACAGTGATCAGATCCAGTCGAAAGCCAAAAATAAGAGAGTCAACAAAGTGTTTTGCGTTAAACGGCAAGAAGTGACTTTGGTTGATTAAAAAAAAGACTATTCGTAGCGTAAAAAACAGGATAATTGTTTTGAAGTATAAGCGTGCGGCCAATGGGATTTTGTCAATTTGAAGTTGGATTCGATTATTATTCAAAATGGTGTGAAAAATATGATTATACTATTAAAATATGTGTTAGCTTTGCAGTCCTTCAAAAATAGGCAAAGAGATGAAAGAGGGAATACATCCAGAGAATTATAGATTAGTAGTATTTAAGGATATGTCGAATGAGCATACATTTATTACTAAGTCAACAGTTGACACCAAAGAAACGATTAAGTGGGAAGATGGTAATGATTACCCTCTGTACAAGTTAGAGATATCTAATATGTCGCACCCATTTTATACCGGAAAAATGAACTTCGTCGATTCTGCAGGAAGAATTGATAAGTTTAACAAACGGTACGGTAAAAAGAAATAAGCGGAAGTTTTATTCGCGACAAAGCTCTCATTTTGAGGGCTTTGTTTGTTTTATGCTCTTTATGATTAATTTTGGTTTATGAATGTAATTCTGTTCGATGACCTGTTGAGCGATAATTTACTTCCATTGACGTTTACGCGTCCAGTGGCCGAATTAAGAGTCGGTATCCTCACCTTGTCAGACAAATGGTCTAAGAGACTCAAAACCAACGTTAGTTATTACACTAAAGATTATCTTCAAGCCAAATATCCACTTCAAAAAGAAGATTCAAATTTATGGATTAATGGAGCTTGTCTGCCAACTCAAGATCTTGTTGATCGTATAATTGGGTTAAACTCAGGTGAAATTCTTGTTAATGAACAGTGGCGAATAATTGCCACTGTGGCGAAAGATCTTCCACAGGAGTCATCCATAGAGTCTTCCTCTGTACAAAAGGATGTCCTTTTTATCAATTACCCTGAAGATGTATTTGGGTACAATGGAGTCGAGTTGGAAAAGGATTTTGACTTAATTACGGCAGGTAGGTCTTCTAAATCTATTTCATCTTCAAACCTGGTGATTGGAGACGGCCGTATTTTTCTTGAAGATTCTGCTCGGGTTGAGGGAGCCATATTAAATGCATCCTCAGGGTCGATATATGTTGGCCACGATGCTGAAATCATGGAAGGGAGCATCGTACGTGGAGGTTTGGCTTTATGTGATCATTCAGCGTTAAAGCTTGGAACCAAAATTTATGGGCCCACTACACTTGGACCACATTCAAAGGCTGGAGGTGAGGTAAATAATTCTGTCCTGCTTGGTTACTCCAATAAGGGGCATGACGGTTTTCTCGGCAACAGTGTTATAGGAGAATGGTGTAACCTGGGTGCGGATACCAACAACTCCAATCTTAAAAACAATTATACAGAAGTTAAACTATGGGATTATACCACCAAACGGTTTCGGAAAACAGGTAAACAGTTTTGCGGTTTAATTATGGGAGACCACAGCAAATGTGGAATCAATACGATGTTTAATACCGGTACGGTAATCGGCGTGTCTTCCAATTTATTTGGAGCAGGCTTTCCAAGAAATTATGTCCCATCGTTTGCATGGGGTGGTTCAGCAGGTTTTTCTACTTATCAGGTGGGGAAAGCTTTTGAAACTGCCGAATTGGTGATGAAAAGAAGAGGAATAGAATTGGATCGTATTGAGCAGGATATACTTTCTAACGTATTTGAAATTACCTCAGAATATCGATTCTGGGAGACTAAAAAATAAATGATAGATGAGAAAACGACTGGTTGCTGGAAATTGGAAGATGAACACAAATATGCAAGATGGGTATCGCTTGCTAAAAGACATTTTGGAAAACGTACGAGAAGGGGAATTGCAAAATTGTGATGTACATATCTACGCTCCTTTTACTCATTTAAAAGTGTTTAGTAATTCGTTGAACGGGAGTGGTATTGTTTTGGGTGCGCAAAATTGCCATCATAAAGGTTCTGGGGCTTATACGGGAGAAATATCTGCCGAAATGTTGGTGTCCGTACCTGTTGAATCCGTTCTATTAGGTCATTCAGAGCGAAGACAATATTTTGCTGAAGCTAATTCTGTTATAGGTCAGAAGGTCGATCAGGCTCTGGAGAATGGATTGGGTGTAATCTATTGTTTCGGTGAGACCCTGGAAGAAAGAGAGTCCAACGTACACTTCGAAGTGGTTGAAAAGCAAATAAAAGAGGGATTGGGTCATTTGTCTATAGATCAATGGAAGAACCTTACGATTGCCTATGAGCCCGTTTGGGCAATTGGAACGGGTAAAACCGCCAGTGCAGAACAAGCACAGGAGATTCATTCCTTTGCGCGAAAAATCGTAACCGAAATGGTAAGTAAAGAGGTTGCCGATAAAACGAGAATTCTATATGGAGGAAGCGTTAAACCGGCTAATGCAGGGGAATTATTTGGAATGGCGGATATCGATGGCGGATTAATTGGTGGGGCTTCTCTTAACTCTGATAACTTTAAAGGTATTATTACGGCGTAATAATCCATTATTATATACAAAATAAGATTTGAATGGTGCTCTGTACAAAACGTACGGAGCATCTTTGTTTATGGGCGTTACGCAGAAATCAGTTTTTTTGGGCTGGTTTATTGCCATTCTTTTACCAGGACAATTAATTTTGAGCTATGACAAAGATTTACCCTATTTTAAAACTATCCCTCGGTTTAGTCATTAGTGCCATTCTGCTAGGCGGATGTGCAACTGGTAAAAAAAGGTTTGAACAGGGCGATTATGATACCGCTACTCTTCAGGCCATCAAACGATTGAGAAACAACCCTGACAGCAAAAAAGCTAAAAAGTATTTACCCATGGCATATTCTTATGCCTTGGAATATCATTTAGACGTGATCGAACATTTGAAGCAAAGTGACGGACGATTTAAGAACGATGAAATTGTTAGTCATTACGGACAGTTGAATTTATTGTATAATGAAATTATCAAGTGCCCAGCCTGCATTCAGATTGTAGATAATCCAAGGATGTTTCAAGAGGAGTTTAATAATGCCAGTCTCGCTGCTTCTAAGGTTCACTTTGAAGCTGGGTTGGAAGAAATGAATAAGATGACCAAAGAAGGTGGGAGGCGCGCGTACGACCATTTCTTATCTGCGAAACAGTATACACCTCGATATGCGCAAATAGACAATTATTTGGTAGATGCCAGAAAACAAGGTACGGTTCATGTTTTGGTAGAAGATATTCCGATCCATTCCAGAAGACTTACATTAACCAATGAGTTTTTCCAAAACCAGATTATCGAGTATGCAAGATCGCTCAACTATACGTTTGTAGAATTCTATAGAGAATCTGAGCTTGATGGGCAAGACATTACGATCGATCAGGTGATCGTTATGAAATTTGATGATTTCGTTGTAGGTCAAATGTACTTTAAGGAAAAAGTTGCAAGCCTGGAAAAAGACAGCGTGAAAATTGGAACCGTTGAAACGGGTGATGGCGAAAAGCCGGTTTACGGAACGGTAAAGGCTGAATTAACAACATTCGAAAAAACACTAACGTCTAGTGGATTGTTGGATTTTCAAATTGTTGATGCGGTATCTGGGGTTACTTTACAGCAGCGGAAATTACCCGGGACGTTTGTATGGACAACAAATTGGGCCACCTATAATGGACAGAAGGAGGCTTTAACCAACGAACAAATATCTGCATCGAAAAGACGGGAAGCTTATCCTCCGAGCCCCCAGGACTTATTTATCGAATTTACTCAGCCTATTTACAGGCAGTTAGTAAAGTCGATAGAACGGTACTATCTGGTGTACAATTAACCATTGGTTCGCGACAGGTAAACCTATTGGGCACAAGAATCCTTGCTTTGTGGTACAAATGTATTGTACTGGATTAGACCGGGAAAACGGTACTTCGTTTGACTTCATCTAGCACGAACGTGCTGTTAATCTGACCAACGCAAGGCAGTGATGCCAATTTTCCAGAAGAGAATTTGTGATATTCGTTTAAATCAGATACGGCAACCTTGAGAAGGAAGTCATTAACACCTCCCATCAAATAACATTCCAACACCTCTGGGATGTTTTTGATGGATTCGTTGAATTTCTTAATTTCTTCCAATCGCTGGCTCGCAAGCGAAACTGTGCAAAAGATCACCATGGCCTTGGAGACCTTTCTTCGATTGATCACGGCTACATATTTTTCAATAGCTCCTTCTTTTTCGAGCCGCTTTATTCGTTCATAAATAGGCGTTTTAGTCATGTTTAGTTTAGCGGCTATTTCTTTCACGTTGAGTTTGGAATTGCTTTGTAGCATTTCCAACAGCTGCTTATCGATCTTGTCCAGTTTTACCATAGGAATCTTTCCGTTTTAAAAGTCAAAAGTATACATTTATTTGATCGTTGTCCGTTTTTGTAGCAGAATATAGGAATAATTAACTAATTACGGGTTAAATGCCGAAATTATTCCCAAAAGTGTGACCTTTGTAGTATAATTTTTCTGAATATGAAAGACCATCTCCATCCCGAAAGCCTCATGATGACCCACGGCTATAAACCTCAACTTTCTGAGGGTTCGGTCAAAACACCGCTGTTTCTAACCTCATCTTTTACGTTTAAAACAGCGGAAGAGGGAAGCGCATTCTTTGAATTGGCGTACGGACTACGGCAACCCGGCCAACATGAAGAATTGGGTCTAATATACAGCCGGATTAACAATCCCAACCTGGAGATTCTTGAAAACCGGCTTTGTCTTTGGAACAAAGCCGACGAATGTGCTGTATTTGGAAGCGGTATGTCGGCCATAAGCACAGCTCTCCTGGACTTGCTCAAGCCTGGGGACCTACTTCTTACCAGTTCTCCAACCTATGGCGGTACGGACCACTTTATTAATCATTTTTTAGAGAAAATTGGTGTTCATTCGGTAAGTTTCCATGCAGATCAAACCAAAAAAGAAATCATCCAAATTATCAAAGCTTCTGGGAAATCAGATCGTCTTGCCTGTATTTATATCGAGACCCCTGCCAATCCAACCAATGATCTGATTGACATTTCGTTGTGCAAGGAGGTGGCAGAAGAGTTTAGTACAAAAGATGATCAGGTCAAAGTCGTGGTTGATAATACATATATGGGGCCTATCTGGTCAAACCCTCTCAAACACGGAGCTGATTTGGTGGTTTATTCAGCCACTAAATATATCGGAGGGCACAGTGATGTTATGGCAGGAGCGGTTTTGGGAAGTTTTGAATTGATTAAACGGGTTAAAACCTTGCGTACCTTCTTGGGCAACATGGCAAGTCCACATTCATGTTGGTTGCTTTTGCGTAGTTTGGAAACGTTACAGTTACGCATGAAAAAACAAGCACTAAATGCCGGGGAAGTAGCGCGTTTTCTAAATGATCATTCCAACGTTGATACCGTGCTTTATCTCGGCAACCTCAATCCTCTTTCTCCCGGTTACGAAGTATACAAGAAACAATATTCTTCGCCAGGTGCAATGAT
>CAYZWM010000049.1:0-20101 GCA_964482155.1 uncultured Chitinophagaceae bacterium
ACACTCTTTCCCTACACGACGCTCTTCCGATCTCCGATATGATGGCGCATTTATTACGTGATCAATTGGGCAGTATGATGTTGGGCCCTGAAGAACCGTATGTAACCAAAATTCGTGGCCTGTTTATTCGCCAGATTTTGATCAAAATAGCGCCTCCGATGTCGCTAACCGGTATCAAGAAATTTTTAAGATCAAAACTGGATATCTTCAAGCAGAACAAAGATTACCGCAAGGTGCGTGTTATTGTGGATGTTGATCCGTAGGCAGTTGAACATCGTCCAAAGCACTATTTCTTCGCGATAGAAGTTCGTTTTCTACTCACCCATTGTTGTTTCAATAATTTAACCACTTCGATTGTGAACTCTACGATGTGTTTATGTTCATCAATTCCATTGAAATGAAGTCTTTTGATGGGTTAGGTACACTCGACTTGGGAGTGTAATTTGAACCTAATGTTGTCCGATTTGGAGAGCCTATCGCTATCAAGTCTGAATAGGGTTAAATAGGCATCAACAGACGTAAGACCTATACCTTTATTGGGGCCAAATAGTGCATCACAAATTCATTAAACATAAACAAACAGTATTAAACAGTAATAAGTTTTGTACATTTGAATCAAAACACTATGAAACTATTCCATAACATAAAGGGGGTATTTAATATCCTCTCCGATAAAGATGCCTATTTCGAGAACATAGGTAACAAGTCCAATAAAGTCTTGATATACCAGTTAATCACCATCAGCATCCTGGCTTTTTTGATCGGCGTTGTCATGGGAAGTTATCACAGTTTGGGGCAATCCATTAGTTCAGGAATCAAGCTTATTGCCTTGCAGATTTCGGTAATGATCATATGTTTTCCCTCGTTTTTTATCATCCAACGTGTGTTGGGTTCTAAAATGACGTTTACTCAAATGGCCATGATAATAATGAGCGGTCTAGTCTTAACCCTAAGTATTGTGTTGTCGTTTACACCGATAGTCGTTTTCTTCATGTTGATAGGCAGCAAGTATCACTTTATCCAATTGTTACATGTACTGATATTCGTTTTTGGTGGTTTTTGGGGTTTGCGCTTAATGGTCGATTCATTGAAGTTTGCCTGTGATGAAAAGAAGATTTATCCCAAAACAGGCGTTTCTGTATTTCGGGTTTGGATTATTGTTCTGGCCTTTGTGAGTATTCAACTGTCGTGGAATCTAAGGCCGTTTGTAGGCGAGAAACAGGATGACTTTGAAGTCCTCGGAGATTACAAAGGGAATTTTTATACAGCCGTAATGTATTCCATCAATCAATTGGGATCAGGAGACGATGACAATGAGAGGGATTACTTACCTCCTCAAAACCGGAGTTTCGAACAAGAAACGGCAAACGATTCGGTGTATATAGAAGAACTTGAACCTCTTGATGGTAATTAGATTATGGACGACATCATGACACTTGAAGAGGTTGCTAAGTACTTGAAGCTTAAACCTCAAACGATATATACCTGGGTGCAAAACGACAAAATCCCTGCGGTTAAGTTGGGAAAGGAGTGGAGGTTTAAGCGATCTATGATCGATAAGTGGTTTAATGCACACGTCTCACCCAAATTTCAAGAGTATATCGATCCGGATGAGGTGTGACATCACGATCACTTAATAATTATTAACTAAGCACTGACAAGTCAAACAATCTTCATTATGATAAAACCATTCTTAACTTTAGTCGCTTTAATTACCACGTTAACAACCTGCGGTCAAAAACTCGCTATCGAGTCACTTGCGAATTATGATTTTGAGCGAATTGTAGAGGGAGCGCCATCGGGTTGGGGTACTTTTGGTGCAAAAAACTACACAATTACCTCTGACTCAACTGTTGTCAAACAGGGGAAATATTCTGTGTTAATACAATTAATTGAGGGCAAAGTAGGTCATAAGGCGTCTTTCTATGAAATTCCGAATAATTACACCGGTAAAAAGATAACTCTGTCAGGATTTATTCGAACTGAGGAGGTAACAGAAGGGTTTGCAGGACTATGGATGAGGATCGACCCTTCGATTGCCTTTAATAACATGTCTGACAACGGAATTAAGGGAACAACCGACTGGACAAAATACGAGATTACGTTAGAAATGAATCCCGAAAAAACCGAACGAATCGTTGTTGGAGGATTGTTGATCGGAAAGGGTAAGATGTGGATTGATGACTTGAAGGTAACCATTGACGGGAAGGACTTAAACGAATTAAGCCCATTTGAAAGGGAACGTTTACCGGCAGAAACCGATAACGAATTTGACAAAGGCTCAACCATTTCACTGGAAAACTTAAATCAAAAACAGATTGAGGACATACACGTACTTGGATTAGTCTGGGGTTTTTTGAAGTATTATCATCCCAATATAGCCAAAGGGGACTACAATTGGGATTACGAACTTTTTAGAATTCTACCTGAGGTGCTCGGTTCTAATGACAATGATCATCGAGACCAAATTTTGAGAACTTGGATCGGCGACTTGGGTCCGTTGTCCCCTGGCAATGGAATTAAATCGAAACCACCAGACATAAAAATAGAACCGGATTTAGATTGGATAACCCAGTCTCAATTTTCAGATGAACTTTCGTCCTTACTTCTTGAGGTGAAAAACGCAAAAAGACCTAAGAACCATTTTTACATTGGGCTACAACCGAACGTTGGAAACCCTGATTTTAAGAATGAGAACGCCTATGCCACGATGAAATATCCGGATTACGGCTACCGAATACTTAGTTTATTTAGATATTGGAACATTATTCAATATTACTTCCCGTATAAATATTTAATAGAAGAAGACTGGAAAACCGTTTTGCTAGAGTTTACACCCAAGGTTATTGTCGCAAAAAATGAAACGGAATATGTGCTGACCATGCTGGAATTAATTACTCGAATCCACGATACACATGCCAATATTATTGGAGGTAATCAGGCTTTACGTAACTATTTTGGTGAAAAACATTCTGCATTGGATTTAACGTTTATTGGAGATAGAGCAGTCGTTGAGGGTTACTACGATCAGAAATTGGGGTTGGAATCCGGTTTGGTTGCAGGCGACATCATTATATCTGTTAATAACCGTTCTGTTGAAGATATTATTCAAGACCGGCTCATGCAGACACCGGCATCAAACTATCCAACTAAACTCAGGAACATTTCCACTCATATGCTAAGAACCAACGATTCCGTAATTCACGTTGAATTTTTACGAGATGGCATAAAAAGTACCAAAACGTTAAAAGCGTATTCAACATCGGAACTTAATATTTACAGTAATCGTGTAGTAACAGATACATGTTTCAAACGAATCGATATAAACATCGGTTATCTCAATAACGGAAGCCTTAAGAGGAGTTATTTACCTGAAATTTGGGAGGAAATTCAACAAACCAAAGGACTCATTATCGACTGTCGGAATTACCCAAAGGATTTTGTTATTTATGAGTTAAGCAAGTATTTATTACCTGATAAAACACCGTTTGTCAAGTTTTCCAAAGGGAGTTTAGACCATCCTGGCCTTTTTACGGTTGGAAGCACATTAAGTGTTGGAAAGAAAAATAAGAATCATTATCAGGGCGTCGTGGTCATTTTACTTAACGAGGTTTCTCAGAGTTCATCCGAGTTTCACTCCATGGCCTACAAGGTACATCCTCGCGCGACCATACTAGGTTCAACTACCGCAGGTGCAGATGGTAATGTATCTGTGTTTTACCTTCCCGGTGGGATTCGGACAATGATAACCGGTATTGGTGTTTATTACCCGGATGGAGGAGAAACCCAACAAATTGGCATTGTTCCAGATATGGAGATTCGACCCACAATTGATGGGATTAAGAATGGCCGTGATGAGTTATTGGAAAAAGCCATTGAAATCATCAATGGACAGTAGGTTAATGTGTTGGTTTAAGTCGGAATCTTATGTTGATTTTTAACTCGAACCTAATCACGTCCTAACAGAATGAGTGACGTGAACCTCTTATTCTTACTGGCAACTTGCAATACATAGACTCCATTGGATAAGGTTCCAGGAAGAGTAATTGGACTTGTATTACTCGCCTGCCATTTTTGTTCAAATACCAGGTTTCCCAATTGGTCACGAACAGAAAGATTTCCGGAAGTCATTCCAGTTGGGTTTATCCGAAACATACCTTTTGATGGATTTGGATATACCGACATGTTTTTCGATAACGCATCATGTACATCCGTGTTTGTCGAAACCGTCAGGATATAGGTAAGGGTAATGGGAGGGGTGATGGTATCGTTGAGATCATTTACCGTTATATCAAGAACACCTTCGCCAACATCTGAATATACGAAATGACCAACCAAATAGGTCGAATCGTATGGAGCCAATTTAAATACTTCAAATTTAATGTCTGAATCGTGGCATATATACTCGTCACATACCGACGAATACCAACCCTTGGGAAGGTCATTTTTGGTTTTAGCCCAGCCCATGTTCAGGGTGTCTGCCGTAAGATTATATAAATAGTTATAGATCAACTCCGCAGGAATATCCGTCGAACTATTCATTCGCACTGTATCGGTCTTGACAAAAAAGGATTGACCATAACTTAGTTGGCACAGCATGACTAAGAGGATAGACGTAGTGATTAGCCGTTTTATAGTAACCATAATCAGTTAACCATTAATCGCTTTGAAAGAATGCCCACGTTCGTTTGAATCTGGACGATGTATAACCCCATTTCCCAATCGGAAACATTCATGTTGAAATTTCCAGAATCACCTGTACCGGTTTGGCTGAATATTTTCTCTCCGGTTAGGTTGTAAATAGTTACTTCATTGATCGTCACGTCACTGTTCATTTGAAAATGAATATCAGCTGTAGCGGGGTTGGGTATGATCTGTACAGATGGATTCAAATTGATGCGTTCGGGGACAGATACGTTTGCTGAACTGTCGCACCGATTTATGTTGTCAATTTGAGTTTTAAATGCGGCGATAGAAAAACTATTGCAGCAGCCTGTTTTAGACATACAATAACTTGGGGTAGGCATGTTCGTACCTGTCCACTTTATGCCTTTATCAAAAAGCATGCTGATATCCCATGGATAGAAACATCCGAACCAGCTCGCTTTGCCCATTTTATAACAGATACTATCGTTTTTAGGGGTACTTGGTTGGTGCTCGGTAAACCACCATTGTTTCACTCTGGAATCCGTAACCAGGCTTGCCTGAGAAACGGCACTTGATCGCGTTGCTGGGTGGGCTGGATCTTCAAACCAAACGATTAACCATTGAATATTGGGGTTATCGCATTTGTTCATGATTTCATTCTTTATGTCGTCCCGGTGCGTACGACATGGAGGACAATTAACACCAAGAACGGACAAGATAATAGTCTTGTCTTGAGCCATCGTAAATTCCTGTTTAAGGGTTGCAAAATCCAGATCAATTGGTTGTAATTGCGCAAAACAATTACCAGAAAACACGAAGGCCAATAGGGCCAGATAACGTTTAAAGTTTCTCATAAAATTGTATTGGGACTCTCTCAATGATACAAAAAGTAATGCAGACGAGGCCCAGAAACTCTTGAACTTTTGTCTTCTAATTGTCAAACAGGGCAGCCATGTAGGCTACAAAAATCATTCAAACGGATACATTAGGTTGATTTCTAAAAGGTTATCACGTGACTTAACGGACGTAATCTGCAGCCTACTAAGTCGTGCATGTCACTCTGTGATCCTGATATTTCGCAAAACCAATGCCATTTATGATTAACATCTTGCTCGATAAACAGGGTTGAAGCCTGATCATAATTGAACACTTTCGGTTAAAAATGTGGCCATAGTCTATCAAATCTTGAATAAATGCCATGTTTTACTGGATAAGTCCAATTCCCCAAGTCAGGTGGTACTGTAACTTTGAATTTCATAAAATCGAAGTATGAGAATTCTACCGACTATTTTTCTGTTGATACTGACTTTGACAGTGAAGGCGCAATTAGCCGATTGTGATTTATTCTGTGTGACGGAAATAAAACTGGATACGTCAAATTCTAAAAAGACTCTTCAGGTGACAATACAAAACATGAACACGGATGGTCATCTCAATTATCCTTATATCAAATTTATTGTAGATGATAATGGAGACTCGATTGTGAAAAAGAAGAACGACTTTTTAGGTTTCTTTGCACATACTGCCAATTCCACCCTAACGTATAAAACGTCTACTGTTTTGGATTCGATTCCAGCGAATTTGAGGTGTTCAATACATTTGGCATATAGTGATTTAACGAACACTAGAAAAGATACGTTTTGTACACTTACATACCCGTGCGCAACAACTGGCATAGCAAAAATTGCCAATGACCCAAACCAAATAACGCTGTATCCCAATCCCGCGTCAACTTATATCCGCTTAAAATTTAACCTACCTGGTTTACAAAGCGTCGAGGTAAACATATACGAGCAAAATGGTAACCTTGTTGAGTCTGTGTCTAACGTTCGATCTGAATTTGAAATAGTACGAAAAAATCTACCTTCAGGACTCTATTTTGTTCGAATAAGTGGTAAAACCGGAATGGTAGTATACAAGCAATTGGTGCTTGAATAATTGGTCTCTATTTTTGGTTAAATAGGCTTTTCATCTGAACGTTTGATGGAAATACGAATATGACAAAAGCGCCACGCAACCAGTCTAGAAGTGGTTTGGTCTTATTTGTTTCCCAGTTCCCTGTGTTTTCTCTTCATGTGTCGTGCAATTCAGGTGAATATGATGTTGATCTATTCATCCAAATTCCAAATAGAGTGAGTCAGTCCAATCTCATTAAACACAGTTTTAGCTTCTTCTGCCGTCCTTTTTACCCAATTGGGATTTAGGTAATCGCCATACCATTTTTGGGCGAGTTCCCACAATTTCTCAAGGGGCTGAATATCCCCTTTTGGTATATTATGTTGTGCAGTCCATAAATCAATTTGGCTTTCATTTTCAAAAACCAACAGTGTACTGCAAAAATAGAAAACGTTATCCCATGCTTTTTTTATGGGGACCGGAAAATGAACATATAAATTACTGCTTTCAAGTTTTCCATCCTTAATTCTTATCTCTATACGTTTTCCGTGTGCTCCGATACTGGTTGTGATGGTAACATTATTTTTTATTATCGCTGCAATGCCAAGAGAACACCAAGCACAATTTCCCCACCAACTACCGATTTCTGTTTGCACATAAAAATTGGTTGGTGCCAATGAAAAAGGAGGAATTACCCAAATCTTTGATTCATTTGGATGAAGCACTACTCCTTTTGTTTTGGCAAGGCTTTGAAGGGCTGATACTACATCATTGCTATTTTTACCCAACAGCTTTACAAGTGAATTTAAATCAGGTGCATAGCCATATTCTATGATATATTTTATAATTGTGTAATGCAATTGAGAATTAGAAATCATATTATAAATTTTTACAAATAATCTTCTCTTGGTGGCGAGAAAAAATCCAGTACCTCACCTGGTTCTATTATTTCTATTGAATGCTCAACACCACCCAGAATAGAATAAGTATCCACGGGACCAATAACATCCCTGTATTCTCCAAATGAAATTCTATACTTTCCTGAAATCACGTATCCACTTTGTTCGTGTGGATGCTTATCAAATGGTACGAAATCCTTCTTTTTATAGAGCATTTTGGCAATCATTGATTGTTCACCGTTTGCCAATACTTCAAATGAAACACCGTAGAACTGTTTTGCTTTTGAATTTTCTTTTTTTACAATCATTTTATTTTGCATTAATTAATGCTTTTTAGTGCCATTTAGAAACACTTTAATTATCGTTTTCATGTATCATTTTTCTTTTCGCTTCTTCTGAAGAAATGACTGGAACAATTTTAAAATCAACAAGATCCTCCCAATTGGCAATCCAGGCCATTAGTTTTTCTTTGCTTTTAGCTGTCATTATTTGATAGCACATTTGTAAATCTTCTGTAACCCAACTATTTATATATTCAACTCCAGCAGGAAGCATCCTACCTTTTTTAGAAAAGCGTTGATAGACTTCATCTCTCTTATTGGGTTTGTAGGTTTCTATAATCAGAAAATTTTTGTAAGAATTTTCCTCACTGCTAACATCTTTATGAATGGCCGATTTAGAAACCTGCTTTTTCATATTGATACAAGGTGTGCCAGACATATCATAAGGTGGTTCGTTCACAATGCTAAACCCAAAGCTTTTATACAGGCTTAAAGCCTTATCCAAATAGACACTTGTACGAAGGCTAAGTACCGAATAGTCTTTTTCACAAGCATAGTTTTCAATTTGCTGTAAGAGTTTATAACCAATTTTTTTGCCTTGCTGCTGTGGCAATACCACCATACCCACTATGTAGAATTCTTTATTTTGTAGAAAACCACCTACAGTTCCCACTATCTTTTTATCCAATTCGGCTACCCACACGGCACCTTCCTCCATTCTTTCTATTATTTCTTGCGAACTCACAACAGTAATGTCATAGGCCCCTGTTGTATACTGTTCTTTAAACTCAACAAAAGACTGGGAGAGTACGTTGTGTATTTCAGGCACATCTTTTTTTTGAGCCATTCGAATGTATATGTTATGTTGCTTATTCATTGTGTATCACTGTTTTTGTCATACGGTATAAGTGAATCAATATAAATGCTACACCCGATAGAATAATTGGATAGGATTGAATGAGAATAGCATATAGGATATAAAAAAAGCACGATATGACATGCCATATTCTAAAAGACAACATTCTCTTTTTGGTTATTGCAAAAAGACCAAGAGAAACACCTATATAGCCAATTATGTCAATCATTTTGTTTTATTAATGCTTTTTAGTGCCATCTAGAAATACGTTAATTATTGTTTCCATTGCTTCGTTTTTGTTCATAGATACATGATCAAGTAAGTCGGTGTCACCAGTTAGCTGCCCCATTTTTAGAAAGAGTTGAAGTAAAAAGCTTTCATCAAATTTTTTGGCAAAAATCCCTTCTCTAATCCCTTGCTCTACCAACTTCCTGTAACCAAACGATTCTCGCTTTTTTCTTCCTGCTTCAAACTTTTTATACACATGTGGCAAATGAATTTTTAGATCATTATACAATCGATAACTTCGGGCATTAAGATTTTCACTTTGTGCCTTCGCCAGAGCGATAAATTTCTCTCTGACCTTTATATTATCGTTGTTCAGTATATCATCAAGTGTCTGATTGAGCCTTGAAGTAATCGCATCTACTATAACCTCTACAAGGCCCTCTTTGGAGTTGAAATACTCATAAATGGTACTGCGACTAATGCGAAGTTTATTGGTAATTTGAGTTAAAGAAAGTTTGTAGAAACCTTGCTCATAAATCAATTCTTCCGCTAATTATACAATTCGTTCGTGTCGCTTCTGTTGTTTTTCAGTAAGAGAATTATATTCTATCATAGGTTCTTTTGCATTACAATATTTTTATAATTATTTGCCTTCATTTGGAAATTGGCTGTGCCAATATTGTGGAATCCTTGTCTGTTGTAAAAATCAATTGCCCTTTGATTTGATTCCAATACCCAAAGCCAAACTTGTTTGTTTCCTTTTTTTATAATTTCGGATTCGGCAGTTTGTATTAGTTTTTGACCAATCCCTTGTCTAAAAAACCGCTGAAGAACATAGAGTTTATTTAGTTCGGGATAAATTATTTTATCAATAGGGCATGGGTTTTTGTACTCAATTTGGAGAATACCAACAGGATTGTTTTTATATTTTGTAACCCAAATATCACAATTGCTATTCGCTAGGTCTTCTAGAATTTTATCAGGAGAAAATTGATTTTCAATAAAATTGGCAAATTCATTGGTTATTCCTTTTGTCCCATATGTGTTAATATAAACCGTTCTAAATAGGACAGATAAAAGTTTACTATCAGAATCTTGAGCTTTTGATATTACGAAATCATTCAAAATGTACTATATTGGTATAACTA
This sequence comes from uncultured Chitinophagaceae bacterium, assembly GCA_964482155.1. Classification (GTDB taxonomy): domain Bacteria; phylum Bacteroidota; class Bacteroidia; order NS11-12g; family UBA9320; genus UBA987. The sequence continues at coordinate 9,956 of CAYZWM010000049.1, forward strand.
GTACAAATATAGTGTAAACATGTTAACCCTACAAAATTTGGTATTACTAATTATTTGGAAATTGGAGTTGGCTTTTGCTTGAGCCTATACATTAATATAAACCCTATAGAACGGGTTTGTAGTGTTTATATCTCTTACGTCCACCAGTCGGTTTTCTTTGAAAAAAAGTAAATGATGTTGAAATTTAGACCCAAAAATCGTGGTGTAATTAGTGTGTTTATTGGTGTTATTGGATTCATATAGACGGTTTTCAGTTGCTTAGCTATAAATCTATTCTGTTTTGGAACATTACCTTCTAGTACACCGCCAGCTTAATGAATTTAGTGTTCTCTCCTGAAGTCTGAATTTGCATAATATAAATACCATTTTATCCTTTTAATTCAAAAGGAAAGTCGGAAACTGATTGATATGATTCAGTTTGGATATTAATTTTATTTCACAACAAACCACTACCTTTACCCAGCAAAAGCCACTTTAAACATGAGGAAACATCTTGTATTAATCGTACTGATCGTCGCAACATCTTTTACGGTAAATGCTCAACGTAAATACCCAAACACCTTTGTTTCGGCCCACGTTATGCTTTTTGCTGATTTCATATTAACTCCACAATCGACGGAGTATTTAACCACGGGTATGCCCGGTTATTTAAACAATGAATTTGTAAATGCAGGTGAAGGACTTATTACCCAATCCTTTATGATTAATACCCTTTCTCTGGGTGCAGAAATTAGACATAATGTGCTGACGATTAACGACAATCTGGCTCTGGAAGTAAGTCTTCCATTGACTTTGGGTTATGGAGAAATGCGTAGTTCGCCTTTCAATGAAAAACTGGCCTATGTTCAAGGCTACGGCAGCCTGCAACTTCCTATTCTCTTTGGCATTCATACCAACTGCGGTTCTACATACTCCGATGACCATGAAACAGGATTCTCGTTCAGATTAGGAAGCCAATATACCAAAATGGGGTTGGTACGAGATACCAAGAGTTTTGAGAATATTTATGCTGGCAAAACGAGCTACTTCACTCCAGTAGCGACCATAGGTGTTCATTTCTGGTTGGGATCTTACATCACCGAGCTTAGACTTAAAGGTGGAATGGGGTTCTCGCCAGAATCTGGAAAAACGTTAAGTCTATCCATACATACGTTGTTTAATTATTGACCTGAGCTTCTTACGGACCATGGTTTGTGGTCTATTATGCTATTTATCGTTAATTATTAATTTTTTATAAAATCTGTAATAACTATACAACTATCCGTAATTCGTGTTAATGTACGCGTTATCTACATTTTAATTTTGCCTTAGTTTTAAATACAAAAATCATTATGAGTAAAGTAGTATTAGTAACTGGAGCCTCATCCGGAATCGGAAAAGCGACAGCCATTAAGTTAATTAATGAAGGACATACAGTTTACGGTGCTGCAAGGCGGGTAAATATGATGGAAGACATTGTTACCCTTGGTGGGCACAGTATTGAAATGGACATTACAAAAGAAGAACAAGTCAATTCATGTGTACAACAAATCATTGACAAAGAAGGACGGATTGATGTTCTCATCAACAATGCGGGGTATGCCGTTTATGGTTCGGTAGAAGATGTGGCAATTGATACAGCAAGACGACAATTTGAGGTGAATATTTTCGGACTTGCGTTAATCACGCAAAAAGTGTTACCTCATATGAGAAAACAAAAATCCGGCAAAATCATTAATATTAGTTCAATAGGAGGGAAAATATACTTTCCACTTGGTGCGTGGTATCATGCCACAAAACACGCCCTGGAAGGATGGAGCGACTGTTTGCGAATTGAATTAAAACCCTTTGGCATTGATGTAGTCATTATTGAGCCAGGAGCCATCAGCACAGAGTTTGGTGAAGTGGTTACGGGGCCGATGTCAACCGCATCAAATGGAGGGGCATATGAAAAAATAACTCAAAGATTTGTCAATACGCTCTCTAATTTGAAACCAAAAGACTTCTCACCTCCTTCTGTTATTGCCGACGTAATATCAGAAGCGATAAATTCAAACAATCCGAAGACAAGATATGCTGCAGGGAAATTGTCTGGGACGTTGCTTTTTATGAGAAGGTGGGTAAGCGATAAAAGATTTGATAAGATGGTCTCTAAAATGGTACAATAATTATGGACGATATATTTATAATAGAAAGCATAAGCCAGTTAAAGAGCTTTATGGGTAGTTCTGAAGTACAGCACCCGTTAGTTACTGTTGTAGACTTTTCAAAAATTGAAGCCTTACCTGAAAAATTTGCTTCTAAATTCTCAACGGAATTGTATTCCATTGTCCTCAAAGGACAGCATTCTGGCTCCATAAAGTATGGGCGGGAAACCTACGATTTCCAAGAAGGAACTCTGGTGTTTATGGCTCCCAAACAAGTGGTGTCTGTGGATGAAGATGAGATGGAAAAAAATGTCAAGCAAAGCACCAATAATGTGATGAGTTGGGGCATATTTTTTCATCCGGATTTACTCAGAGGCTCTGTCCTTAGTCAAAAAATAAAAGAATATTCGTTCTTTTCGTACGACTCAAATGAAGCTCTTCACCTTTCGAATAAGGAAAAACAAATGCTCACGGAAATCGTAGCCAAGATTGAAGACGAGCTTGCTGAAAATATTGATAAACACAGTCAAAACCTCATTGTTTCGAACATTGAACTGCTCCTAAATTACTGCGTACGCTATTACGATCGTCAATTCATAACCAGGTCTTCCAATAACAAGGAGATTCTAACCAAATTTGAAAACCTGCTTAAAAGCTATTTTCTCTCAGACGTTGAGTCAAATGGGTTACCAAGTGTGCACTATTGTGCCAGTCATTTGAACCTTTCCCCTAACTATTTAGGCGATTTACTCAAAAAGGAAACTGGAAAAAATGCGCAGGAACATATTCATTATTATTTGATCGAAGAGGCCAAGAATATTCTATTGATCTCAAACAAGTCAATAGGTGAAATTGCCTTTAGCCTGGGGTTTAATTACCCGCAGTATTTCAGTAAAATGTTTAAGAAGAATACCGGTTTAACTCCTCTGGAATATAGAAATCTAAATTAATGAAAAGGATATTTAAGACGGTAGGAATAACACTGACAAACTTCATCTTATACTGACAAGGGCAATCTATAAGAGAAATACATAAACCATCACTTGGAGACCTTTATTAGTGAACCAGGCCAATCAATTTCAGAATCGGCATCTACTCATTATCAAAGGGGGGAACCACCACTAATTCTCCTAAACACCGTGTCTTTTCCGAGCAGCCAATCGCGCACGGCAACTCGTTGTATGGTTGATGATACTCAATTATTTGTTGTGTATATTTACAAATCAGTGACAATTGAAATGTAATTATATGGACAAATTGGAAAGCTTAAATCAGACCATTGAAAATCACTATCTAAAGGAAGGTCTGTTTGAAGACATTGCTAATCGACTTACGGAACAGGGCATTGACTTAGCTCAGGTTACTAGAGCAGATATAGCTGGTGTAGATGAGTTTCATGTCCGTGGTGCTGCTGTTTCTATGGAGCTTGCCAGGTCAATTGATTTACAAGGAGCACTTGTTTTGGACGTAGGCTGTGGTCTTGGTGGACCGTGTAGAATGCTTGCAGAGGTATTCGATTGTACAACCATAGGCATTGATTTGAGCCATGAATATATACGAACGGCAACGAACTTATCTAAACTCGTAAAACTCAACGATAAGACCTCTTTTGTACAAGGTGATGCCGTTAATCTACGGTTTGAGGATAACCTATTCGATGTGGTATGGACGCAACATGTTCAAATGAATGTGCCGGACAAAAACAAGTTTTATAGTGAAATTAAACGGGTTTTAAAGCCAGGCGGACACCTACTTTATTACGACATCTTTAAAAAAGGTGACGGTGAGGTAATTTATCCTATGCCCTGGGCTAGCCATTCAGATCACAGTTTTCTCTTTGGAGTGAATGACATGGAGAAAACATTAAACGACCTTGGGTTTTCAAAATTACAGACAACCGACCAAACGAATTCTGGTATTGAGTTTTTTGAGGCCTTAGTGGCTAAATTGAAGGAATTCGGCCCACCGAAAATGGGATTAAATGTGCTGATGGGAGCAACAACAAAACCGAAAATTATGAACTTATTAAGTCATCTAAAAAACGGAGAACTGAGACTACAGAGCGGGACATTTCGGAAATAATTCGCTACTCTAATAATTGATGGGATTAACCGGGGTTTTCCTAAACCGGTCTTCATACCGATTCTTTTGTACGACATAAGTACATCTCCAAATTGGAACATACCAATGGAACTGACAGGTTATTAATCTCTTCTATCCATTTCGTGAATTTGCACGAGATATAGATGTTTAAGATAATCATAAAGCGATCTCTGGGTAACCAATCGCGATACCAAGTGCGAAATTAAACTGGTCAACATGATGTAAAAGATGACATCATGGCTGTTGGTCATTTCCAATACAATGATCGAAGAGGTAAATGGTGAAGAGGTAATACTGGTTAGAAAGCCGACCATACCACATAGAATCACAAGATTGGTTTCAGCCCCTGTTAAATTAAACCAACCCGCAATTACAGCCCCTATGCTAGCACCAGAACTAAGTGCCGGCGCAAAAATACCGCCTGAGGCACCCGTAGTGAAGGAAACTATGGAACCAAAAACTCTAAAAATAGGGAGATACCACGGTAAATGTTTCTGATCTGTAAACAAGGTGGAGTGCATAAGCTCTTTCCCAGACCCAACTGCATCTGTACCAATAAATACGGCAATTAAAGCTATAATAATTCCACAAATACCTACGTAAATCAGTTTCTGATATACTTTCTTTAGGGCTCTTTTCTTCTTGAGCACCATAATGATCAACTGACCCGTACTGCTACCCATTATGCCAGTAATTGCAGCCGCAAGCAGGATTACCAGAATGGAAGACATAGAAACGTCTTCAAGATTCGGATAGCCCAAATAAAGATAGGGTCCAAGGAAATATAGTGCCGTTAAACCGGCTATAATAACACCGGTAAGTAATGCCGATTTGAAATAATTGAGATGCGTCTTAGTTAGCTCTTCAATGGCGAATACAATCCCACCCAAAGGCGTATTAAAGGCAGATGCTAACCCGGCAGCCGCTCCCGTTATGATCATATTTCGTTTAGACAATTTAGGATACCATGCCGGAAGAAGGTCGTTTATCTTTTTAAATATTGAGGCCGAGATTTGAATCATTGGACCTTCTCGTCCAACAACTCCTCCACCCAATGCCATGAGTAAACTTGAGAATATTTTAACGATAATTACTCGAACCCCTAGCAGACTTTTTACTTTTGACTTGGTTTTGGGTGTAGTCAACTCGATCGCTGCCATTACTTGAGGTATTCCACTTCCTTTTGCAAATTCAGAATACCGATGTACCAACCACCACGCCAACATAAAGCATAACGGAGTGACAATTATAAATACCACAGGGCCCGCATGTTCTATGAGGTAATGGCTTTGTGCCTCAGCAAAAGCGAACAACTTGGCATATAAAACTGCAATGGTTCCACAGATTAAGGCACCAACCCAAAAAGGCAGTGCGTTTAACACATTCTTTTTGACTTTTTCGTTACCGATAAAATGGTAAGCCGTAACAATAGTTTCTTTAAGCTGCTGTATAAACTTCATTTAAGAGCTGGACTTCAATTCACAGTAGAATTGAAATAGCTGGCAAAGGTAAACGTTCTATAAAATCTTAATCATTCGAAGTCAACAAATAGTGAACTATTTTGGGGAAAGATTGTAGAGGGTGGTTTTGACCCTTAAAATCGTTCAGAAATCCTCATATGAAAGCACAGTTTGGTGATTCGCGCATAAAAAAGAAGGGATAGAAGAAACTCAGGTTAAGAGACTATCAGATGTTTTGATTTTTAGACTTTTAGAGATTGACAAAACAGGCGGTTCTAGCGGTCTGCAATTAAAACTTAAACATTAAAAATTAACAATTAAAAAAGATCCCTCAGAATGACGGGCTTTGAGACTATCAGATGTTTTGATTTTTAGACTTTTAGATATTCAAAATGGCCGATCCTCAAATGCTTATTCTTCATACCAATTGTTTCGTTTAAATTGTATTCATGATACAAGTTGGTGCTACATTTCTTTTAATATTATTGTGGACGACACCCAAAGGTCAGATTGAATCTCAGATAAAAGTGGTACGTTTTAATCAAGACGACGTCTCCTGGAATTGGAATAGTGCTGGTTCAACCTTAAGGTTCCAACGAGACTCCACTGTCATTACATTACATCAGAAAGGTAAGGGCTATCTAACCGATTCTGGATCGTTTGACTTTAAGTCAGGTAATCTTACTTCTCATGGTTCATATAGAATGGAAAATGTCTTTGGTGATAGATCATCCCTTTTACCTGAGGCTGTCCAGTCACAGTTTAGTTCAATTCATCATTCATTTTTTAGAAGGCCATTAATTCCCATTGGTCAAATCACTCTAAAGGATAAAAACGACACCATAGCCTACTATGAATATGAAAATGGACAGAAGCATGGGCTGTGTTTTGATAGAGCGAAAAAGACCGGTTTCGAGAAAACCGAGTACTATTATCAAGGTCGGCTCAACGGCACGAGTGTCTATCAAGACAGTTTTAGGACAGAGGTAACTTACGACATGGGTCAGGCAATCTTAAGAAGGACGTATTATCCCGATGGACAATTGCACAAAGAGGAGGTGCCACGTCACAGCGTTACATGTTGGAGAGCAGATTCCACCCTGCTTTATCAACTTACCAATAACAAAGAGAAGTTCATTTATTCGGGCTATTACAACAATGGCCGCTTGAAAGCCCGAGGATACTTTAGTTCTTTTGGCACGTACGATTCTATCGGGCTCTGGACATTTTATAATCGAAGAGGTGGATACGTTAGTTCTAAGAAATATATACCTAAACCTCAACTATTTGAACTTGATTATGAGCCGGAAGAACCTTATGAACTCTTCCAGTTTTTTATGGTCGTAGAAGAACCACGATACCGTGGTGGTGAAAAGGCACTGAATGAGTATCTGCAACAAAGAGTTTCCTTAACCTCTGAAGATGAGGGCACTGTATGGTTCAGATTGAAAATAGCAAGAAGCGGTCAGATCGATTCGGTCTGGGTTAATAGGGAATCTGGATATCTTCAAAATGTTACCGTTGAACGCCTAAAAAAGACACTAGCGGGCATGGACCGAATGTTTACGCACTTGCAGATTCAGGGTAGATCTGTCGAGTGTGTTTTGGAAGTTGTTGTAAAAGTGCGCCTATAGACTAAGAACTCCAGGCTAAGAACCATCAACTAAGTTCTAGGGATTTTTAGATTTCTAGAGGTTTTACAAAACAGACGGTTCTAACGGTCTGTAATTAAAAATTAACAATTAAAAAAATCCCTCTGAATTACCGGCTTTGAGAACTCAAAGCTAGGAACTACCAACAATCCTATTCTAGGTAGTTGAACAAGCAACTAGAATATGTGACGCTTAGGTCAGAGGTAAATCCAAATGAGTTCATTTAATCGTTTGTACATTAGTAATGCCCTTAAGTTAACCCATTCCACTCTGTGGTTAATCCATTCATAATACATAGGTGAATCGTAAAAACTAAGTTTATTTTTGGGTATATGGGGTCAAATAATAAGAGAATACGTCTAATACGTCAGTATATTTTATTTGTCTCGGTTTTGGGCCAGCGTTGCGATGAGTTTATGACACGATTGGAATTTATTTTGCTGAATTTCCTTATTCTCTAGTGTCTTAATTGCGGATAGGTCTAAGGTTGTTTAAATTCCATTGTTTTTCAATACAGATATACTCTCGTTAGGATATATAAGCTAAAAATAAATAATATGAAACATCGCGCACTTCTTCGGTCCATTGGTTTTCTTTTCGTATTGGCATGTTCAAGTTCAATTACAAGTGCTCAAGAACACGTTTTCAGTACGTATAGTGTATCTGGAAATATTCAAAGTGGTACCTCAGGATCTTCCAAGTCATTAAGTACTGGAAGTATTTCTGGAGAATATTTATTTTTTGTTGTGACTGCAGATTATACCGGCGCTACTGGAAGCCCAGCATTTTCGAATACAATGAAATTGGAATTGAGTAATGGGTCTACGACAATTTATAAAACAGGAGGTACAGCAGGTGTAGGGACTTTGAACAACTCAAACAGTACGTCGCTAATTTGGTCTGGTATTATGAATGAAACCTATGCCGGAGGTGGAAATCTGACAGCCCGATTTTATGATCAATATACGACGGGAGGTACGTACTATTCAGCAGTAACCAACATTAAAATAACCATTTATAAGACGCCCGTGAAAAATCTGTTCAGTACATATAGTGTATCTGGGAATATACAAAGTGGTACTTCAGGTTCTTCCAAGTCATTAAGTACAGGAAGTGTTTCTGGAGAATTTTTGTTTTATGTTGTAACCGCAGATTATGTTGGCACCACAGGAAGCCCCGCTTTTTCGAATACCATGAAAATGGAGTTGAGCAATGGATCTTCCACAATTTATGCGACAGGAAGCACCGCAGGTGTAGGAACTTTGAATAACTCAAACAGTACGTCATTGGTTTGGACCGGCATTATGAATAAAACGTATACCGGAGGAGGAAATCTGACATCCCGATTTTATGATCAATATACGACGGGAGGTACCTATTATTCAGCGGTAACAAACGTTAAAATAACTATTTATAATGCGCCTTCGGAAAATGTGTTCAGCACCTATAACGTATCTGGAAATATACAAAGTGGGACTTCAGGTTCTTCCAAGTCATTAAGTACGGGTAGCCTATCTGGGAATTATTTGTTTTATCGCGTGACAGCTGATTATGTGGGAGCCACTGGAAGCCCTGCTTTTTCGAATACCATGAAATTGGAATTAAGTAATGGGTCTTCAACAATCTATAAAACCGGAGCTACTGCTGGTATTGGAACGTTGAATAACTCAAACAGCACGTCGCTCATTTGGACAGGTATTATGAATGGAGTATATGCGGGAGGGGGGAATCTAACAGCCCGATTTTATGACCAGTATACGACGGGAGGTACTTATTATTCAGCTGTAACCAACGTCAGAATAACCATTTTTAAAATGAATTTCTGCGAGGCAACGACCGACAGTATATCCCCTACTGCTTGTGCAACATACTCATCTCCAAGTGGTAAGACACTAACATCATCAGGAACCTATATGGATACCATACCCAATCAATGCGGATCGGACAGTGTAATGACCATCTTTTTGACAATCAATTCCTTAGATGATGCTGCATTTAGTTTTGGATCTTCTAGTTATTGTGTATCAGACTCAGACCCATTTCCTTCTGTAAACGCGTTAGGTGGAACATTTACCTTTAGTCCTACTGGATTAATTATCGATAGTGATACGGGATATATAGATGTTTCAGCATCAACTCCAGGAACCTATGTAATTACCTACACAACGTCCGGTACATGCCCCAACAGTTCATTGGATACGGTTACCATAAATGTGGCTGGTAATGCAACCTTTAGTTATTCTTCATCCAGTTACTGTACCAACGATCCGGATCCCACGCCAACCGAGTCTGCCACAGGTACCTATTCTTCAACAACGGGTTTGGTATTTGTCAATACGTCTACAGGACAGATAAACGTTAGTGCTTCAACTCCAGGTACGTATTCTGTAACTCATACAGTAAATCCATGTGCGGCAACAGCCAATACGAGCATAACAATTAAAGCAAATAACACTGGATCTTCTTCAGTAACAGCATGTGATAGTACCATTTGGAGTGGAACAACGTATTATGCGTCGGTAGTCGCACAAAAAACCTACACAAATGCAGTGGGTTGTGATAGTGTCCATACCAGAACTATTACGATCAACAACTCCAACACTGGATCAAGTTCAGTAACGGCTTGTGATAGTACCATTTGGGATGGAACAACGTATTATGCTTCGATAGCAGCGGTTAAAGTATACACCAATGCAGCAGGTTGTGATAGTACCCATACCAGAACGATAACCATTAATAACTCCAACAGCGGATCAAGTTCAGTAACGGCGTGTGATTCTTCGATTTGGGATGGAACTACCTATT
>CAYZWM010000050.1:0-19994 GCA_964482155.1 uncultured Chitinophagaceae bacterium
CTTTCATGCGTAAACCAATCTTAAAACGTGTCTTCTTTTTGGTTGACTGAACCCTGATTCGGAGTTCGTCTATGGTATTAAAGTACAAGGCCTTTTTTTCTGTTGTTATCAGATTGTAGGATACCCTAAATGCAATTATTGGTAAACCCAAACTCATTGCTTCCACAAGAGAAGGGTTGGTTCCCCCAGCTGAATGTCCATGCACATAGAGGTGTGCATTAGACCGAAGTACGTTAACGGTGCGTTGCTCATAAATTGCGTCCAGAAGGAATATGTTGGGGTAATTTTCGAACGTCTCTTTTAGGGTTTCCCCATAGGTGCTGTTCTCCCAATTTCCCAGAATGACCAATTTTTCAGATGGCATTTCCGCAAAAGCCTCCAATATCAAATGGACGTTGTTCTCCGGTTCAATCCGACAAACACTAAAACAATATTTCTTTTGTAAAAATGGATAGATCTCTATATCCGAGTTGGTGGCCTTAATGGAACGCGCATGGTCACCGCCATATTCAATTACTCGACTTAAGGTGCCGTATCGAATGGCTGTGTAGTCCTGAATGGAGTCGTTGTCAGAAATGTCGATGTGAGAATAATAGACCGCCATTTTTTCTGCCCAACGTAAGTACAGTTTGGCTGGTAGACTCCATTTGTCCCGCTTCCATTCAAGTCCGTCAATCGAGATGATGATTTTTTTGTTGGTAAAGACCCGAACGAACGGTAGGATCCAGGCTCCAGATACACCAAGGATCAGTAAAATGTCTGCTGAAAACAAGGCATGAAGAATGCAAAGTGCATCGTACAGAATGCTTTGAATCCCATTGGCTTTTAAAGGCACATATTTTAATTTGGCGCCCTTGTATGTCTTCCGACGTTGGGGTTTTGGATATGATTTTCCAGAACAATATACCGTCATGTTATACATAGATCCCAGGTTCTTGACCAGATGTTGGGTCAACGTCTCAAAGCCACCGTATTTCGCCGGCAACCCAACAGTCCCAATAACTGATATGCGTTTTTTATGCTTCATCTTGCTTAATTTTTTCGAATGCCATTCTCCATAACTCGCGCATATCTTTGTATCGATACTTTCGCTCGTTTGATAATTCGTCTACGTACGCATAGAAGGCTTGATTTGCTCCTCGTTTGGACACTTCATCATAGATTTCCAGATATAAATTTTCCCAGTTTCCCATTTTTTAATTGATTAATATGTTGATACTCTTGGTGATAAATGCAGCTTCTTGATAATTCGAAACGCGTGAAAGAGCGGTTTGGCTTAACTCTTTGTATAGTTTCGGACGCTGTCTTAGCGTAGTTAGTTTGAGTTTAATTTCTTCCAGTGATTGGCATGAAATTTTATACCCATTTTGATTTTCGGAGACCAACTCGGCTATTCCGCCAACCTCTGGAACGATGGCTGGGTTCCCGTATGCCATTCCTTCGATGATGGTTAAACCAAAGGTTTCGATCCACCGTTTCGGATGTGATAGGTTTAAGACAATGTCTGACCATTGGTAAAACGGGTGAATATTACTTTGAGTTGGGAAGATTTTGAGGTTGGTTGGTAGACTGTGGTCAAAGAACTCGTTGATGTCTTTTAAGGTGGCGTTAAGCACTAATTTGAAATTCAAAAAAGGCAGCGTTTCAGCAAGCTCAACAAATTCTCTAACGCCTTTATAGGCTTTTAGGGAGCACACCATTAATACATTATCCAATGCCACTTTGGGGCTTTTTGTTTGGACAGCCTGTGCCAGAAATTGTTGATCCAGAGCATTGTTTAATACGTGGGTTATTTGGTTATCAAATGCTTCCTGCTGAGCCAGGTATTGGGAGACATAAATAATGTCGGTCGCGGTTTTTTTAGCGATGCCGAATAAAAACCACTTAAGGATGTTTGGTTTGATGGATGTTTCATGAAGATGGTAAATGACACGACATCCCTTGAAGCGACCAGCTAATGCCGCTCCAAAAGGATAAATCGTGTTCACATACACGATGTCTGATTTGCCAACAATGCGACTCACCTGAAAAAATAACTGAACCTGGCTACTAACTAGAAACAGCATGCGAACGACACGGTTTTTTGTCCATCTATAATTAAAATATTTATGATTTACGTCTTTAATATCTGATAAGAAGCCCTTGCGTTTGGATGCGGTGAACAGCACACATGTATACCCAGAGTTTACCCAACCCATTAAGAGTTGTTTTAGCACTTTAGGGCTTCCGCTAAAATCGTTCAATAAGTGGGTAGCTATTATTTTCATCTAAGTAAAAATCTTTAAACAAAGTTCTCTTTAACGTGTGCCAATCAGGGGTTTATTCGCTGGTTTAATTGGGTTTGAAGTTGAATGGTATCGTACAAAGGATAAATGGAATTTCGGTAAAAAAATAAGGGGCCTAACCATTCGCATTGTCAAGCCCCACTAACTAAAACCTATATGAAGGTATCTTATCTCAATTGGAGATACATGTGGTTAAGCCAATCACCCCATCTATTCCAATCGAACGCTTTTTCGAATTTCTTTCTGGCCGCCAAACGCATTTCGAAATACAGACCCTGGTTGCTAAAAAGGGTGTTCAAACCGTGAGACAATCCGTCGACCGTTTCTTGATAGCTTTGCTCAGGCACGATGATGGCACATTTGGAATCTACCAGTTCTCCTGGCCCAACATTTTGCAGGCATATCACTGGCAAGGCAAACGAGAGTGCTTCTGCCACAACCATTCCAGCTCCCTCATGGCTTGGGAACAAAAAGACAGATGCTGACTTCATTTCGGCGAGTAATTTGTCTCGCTCCAACCATGGAATAATTTCAACACAATCTTCCACACCGTATAAGGTAATTAATTCCTTCAACCGATGTTCTTCAGGGCCTTTGCCTATTATTTTTAGACGACATTTCTTTCGCTCATTCACGTTTATTTTGGTTACAAAACCGGCAAATGATTTCAATGTCAGATCAAAGCCTTTCAATGGAACTAAACGACCAGCACTGATTACCGTAAATTCCTTTTGGTTTAATGGAATGGAATACCCATGATCCTCTGTCGCCACTGATGGCTTAATAGAATGGTTCTTATTTTGAAGAGGTAAAACCTGCTCCACCGAACTATTCATAACATAGATAAAATCAGCATTACGAATGGTGGCTTTAAGGCTTAGAGAAAACTTCCAAACGCTTCGCTTTACCAGCCACGTTAGTCGGTTTATAAAGCGATACCTTAAGGATGTATGACGTAAGTATTGAACGGGTGTTGCTGGGTGATGCCCAATAGGACCCCAAACAAATGGCTTGCCTAACTTCCATAAATAACTAGGTGTCCAGTCGTTGTGAAAATTGAGGTTGTGGCTTATGTCAAAGTTGATATTCTGCGACTTGACGAACCTGGGTATGGCCCATTGCCACAGCCAGTAATAGATCAGTGCGCCTTTTTCTTTTCGTTTCCAAAATCGCTGCCAGTAAGGCAAATCGAAGTACAAAAATGTTAATCGGTCATAAATTGGATCTGGATTCTTAGAGATATAATCTTCAATTGGACCTTTATTGTTTTTTCGAGTGATGCAATACGTTTTGTGCTTTTTTGCAATCTGACTAACAAAGTTCCAGCCCATGCCATCTTCTGAACCTTTATAAGGATTTACAGAATAAGCAGTTGCGAGTATGGTTGGTATATGTGCCATGTTACAATCAAAGGTCACACCGTTGTTCTTATAATTTAACGAGATTTCGGCTAGTGGTCAAATTTCGAAGTTGGTTGGCCATATCTTAAAGATACACGGATTTAACTGTTCAATTTGAGGTTGGGCCTTTTCCGTTCAAGTGATAATCGTTGAAAACGGGTCAATCGCTTCGGAGAAGTCAGAACGACAGAAAAGATAAGAAAATGATAAAATAAAATACCGTAGTTGGCTTCCCCGAAAATGCCAAACTCGGTCAACGAATTGATCATGATCGGAATAAGAATCCCCAGCAGCATAAGTTTTTTCTCTCCCTCTTCCTTGAGGAAGGCTTTGACCGTAAAAAATACCTGAAACAAGACAATGGTTAAACCAATAAACCCGAGATTCATTAACACCTGCAGAAAGGTGTTGTGGGTCATATGACCCGCATAGGTGTGGATGCTTTGAAAAGCGTCGTTGTAATCGATACGCATAAAACCAAATCCAAGGAGAGGTTCTCTTGGCAAACCTTCAGAGACCAACGCTTTCCAAAAAGGAAGCCTGCCTGTCATAGACAGAATATCATCTAATCCGCCAGACCGTATGATCAGTTTTTGAATGATAAGTGGTACAGCGGCGAGCGTTGCGATGTAGGTGGTTAGCTTTAGCTTCCAATTATTTGAACGCCGGATATGAAAATATATGATGAGCAAGAAACCAACCAATGATGATCTCGATTTGGTTAGCATTAATGCAACAAGAATCACAACGATTTTAAACAATGTCCAGAACATCTTTTTTTTGCCATACAGGTCAAAAATTAAGCAGGATAATCCAAGACCGGCCAACATGCCGAGCTCGTTTGGATTCATAATGTAACCGCCTAATCGTTGATCGGTGCCCCCTTCTACGGCCCTTAAAAAGTTATCTGGGGAGAGAAAGGACCCAACAAGAAATATGGCCAGAAGGCCAAAGGCCGAATTACCTAAGGTGTTGTAGAATCGGATTTTGTGCTCTGGGAAATAGAGGTCTAAAAGCATATAACATTTGATGAAGAAGTAGGCGAAAACGAGGCTTTCTATGGTCATCAACCATTGCAATGAGCTGTAGCCTGGATCCGTGCTCCACATAAACGAGGCAAGTCCGAGTAGCATATAGACTAAATACAGGAACAAAACCACTCTGTTTTTCCAGGATACGGCAGAGACAGCTCCAAAACGTATGATTCGCTGGTGAATCATATATACAGCTATGGTCATTCCAATACGGGTAAACACCTTAAAAACGCGGGTAATAAGAATGTTCTCACTCCATGAAAAATAGCCTGCAATCATGATAAACAAGACTGCAAGCAATAATTGGTTTGTACGCTTTAGAAAGGATTGACGACCCATGAGGTTACACGTGCTTTTCTGTTTTTCATTAATCGGGCTGGAACACCAGATAGAATGGAGTTTGGCGGAAACGATTTAGTGACTACTGTGCCGGATGCAATAACACATCCTTGTCCTATTTCAACTCCATCGAGGATGGAAACCTTACTTCCAATCCAACAATTCTCTCCGATTTTAATCCCTTTTCGGTGGGTTCCCTGTAGCCGTATGAGACGGTCAGATTTTCCAAAATAATGGTTTTCAGGATGGCAACTAAAATACTGGCCGATTATGCAGTCACTACCAATTTCTAAACCACCGGCGCCTCCGAGGTAGGCAAACTCACCTATGCCAACGTTGTCGCCAATCTGAATTTTCTTTCCAATGTTATTAAACGTAGTTGAGGTCACCAATTTGCTGTTTGAACCTATTCCCACATGGTGGCCCATGGTAATTCCTTCTGTGCCTAATCCACTGAGTTCAACTCCGTCGCCTAGTTTTAAAAAGGAACCCCATTTTACACGAGATCCAAATTTGATGGATACATTTTTGCCCATCATTAACCCTTTTGGATTGTGACCAATCCAAAGAACTTTTAGACCACGAAACAATCTTCGCGCCACACCTAAGGCAAAGGAAATGATCATTCGATCGGTTATATTTTTATCGAAACAAAACCCTGGGTTTCGTTTTTTTACGATGTTTTCGAGTACTGATTTTATCATAATGATTGTAATTTAATTTCAGACATAATCCGGTCGAGGGTATCTATTGAATTTAGATTTTGATACGACCGATATACCGTTCTTGCTGAATTCTTTTTTAAGTCGTCGAACAGACCACGGTAGTTTTTGGTTAATTCGTCTATCGTACGTTCATCAAGTTCTTGTTTACGCGAGAGAATAGTCTTCGCGTCGGCATAAAGAAAAAAGTTAAAATTTGGTTTAAGAATGAAATAGTACCCCAACCTGGTTAACCATTGCGGGAGTAGAATATTGCTTCGTTTGCAGTCGCTAATGAAATCAAAATAGTAGCGATCGTAGAGCACAACTTTACCCCGTAAGACATACTTGAAGTAGATGTAAAACTGGCCGAAGAAGTAATCGGTAAAATAGTATGCAAACCTAAAAAGAGAGGAAATCATATTGTTGTTATTACCCTGTCTTGGTAGTCTATTCCCTGCTTGAATTTCAGCCTCTTTTTTGCCTAAAGTCCACGAACTTAAAATTGGTAAAATGGAAGGACGGTGTCGCAACACCACTACGGGTTTGCGGAGCTGTTTGTTAATGGTCTTTTTCGTTATTTCTATGAGGGTTGACTTACCAACGCCGTCAACACCACTAAATGTGACCGTAAAACCCGGTCTAAACAGTAGATTTTTAACGGAGTCGATGATGTAGTTCAACATATTCTTGAACCCGCTCATTCCCTGGTTGTCCTTCCTGGACGCCAGGTTTCTTTTTAATTGTTTTTGTACTTTATTCGATTGCTGTGGACCAACATCAATGTTCAGGTTTTGCTCAATGGATTTTGACTGATAGATTTTGGGCGGCGTGGAACCATTTAAGTAATAAAACATGTTTACGTAAGTGGTTTCTTCCACGCTTGTAGGTTGTTTTACACCAAACACATTCATGGTGGCACTTTCTATCAACGCATCGATATCCTGGAAAACCAGGCTCTTGCGTTTTAACTTCCAAATACAGTCTATATGCAGTCTTTGTTTGTTTGTTAAAATCAGAGAACTTGTGCTCATAAACGACCGTCGTGCAATCCTCATTTTGGAAACCAACGGATGGCTTTTGAGGTATTGGTGAAGTGCCTTTGCGGTTGATTTTGATAAACACAGGTCAACATCACTATCTACCGATACATATTCGGGTAAAATGCCTTTAAACTTAAGGGCTGCATAAGGTGTGCTTTGAACAAAGTCAAACACATCCATTAGAACTAGTTTTCGTTCGGGAACATAACCCTGTAGTATCCAGGATAGGGCTTCATTCCAGGTGTTAAGTAACCAGTGGATTTGCTCGTGCCAAACCTTTTGTTTAGTATACAGTTCTAAAGAATATAGGATTTGGTTGGCTAAGTATAAGGCTAAATAATTATGGCTCTTTTTTAGATCACCGTCAAACAATTTTGGTGTAACATCAGTTTCGATCTCTTTCAAAATCCTGATCCAGCTTTTTCGCTCTACGAGGATTCCTTTTTGAACCACAAAGTGAAATGCGTCAAACCCAAGTGGCATGTTATTCTGGGCTAATTCCAGGTCGTAAATGGCAACTTTTCCCTTGTTGATGTAGCAATTCCACGGTGTAAAGTCACCATGGGCATAGTTTAATTCGACGACCTGATTCTCATTCACCTTGGCCAGGAACCACTGTATCTTTCTTTTCATCGCTCGAGGTATATTCTCGTTTGAACTCAGGTCGAGTGTTCGAAGTTTACTTAAACATTGTTTCCAGAAAGTGACGTCTTTTAGGGGTCTTGCCAGCTTTGTTTTTCTTCTCAGTTCTTTCAAAAAGTTCAGGTGAATATGATTCAATTTGAGAGATCTTGAGCCCGGCTCTAAAGCAGACAACTTTAACCAGTTAGCCGTCACTTCCAACGGTTCAGGTGTATACGCACTGTCTAGAGCCAGTTCTTTGCATATATTTAAGGACGCATACTCCCTAAGAAGCAAGGAGGCGGCATTTTGCCCGACAGAGAGTTTAAGAAATAGGGATTTCCCTTCTTTACATTGACAGGCAATAAGTGCCTTTCTGTTTGGTCCGGGAGTGCCAGTAAACATGGCCCAATCTGTTTCATTACACAAGCCTAATTTTTCTTTGAAATTTCCTTTGATCAGGGATACCTGTTTGAAAAATAGACGTTGTAAACCAAAAGCATAAATGGCCTTGCACAACCAGATAAACAGATGGGATTTTAAATTTGTAGCCGCATAAAAAGTTAGAAATTTTGGAGTCTTATTGCCCGTGGGCCAGATCCATCTAATGGTTTGGTCCCGGTTGGTGATGTAGTAAAACGTTTGCTTTTGTTTACCGTCGGTTTTGGCAAGTGACAACCACTCATCGGCTTGGGTAGGGATATTATTATTCATCATTTTAGGTATTAGTGTTATACAAAGTTTACTCCGTCTAAGGAGTCAATTTGGTACAAAACGTCGGTTGATGGACGTTCGACGGTGAGTGGTAGAAAAATGCCGTTAAAGAATAATGAGCTTTTTGCTCAAAACCTTCCCTGATTTAGACATCACCTTAATGGTGTACATGCCTGGAGAAATGTGTGACGTGTTGACCGTGCTACGAACCATGTTGACTGTTTTTGAAACCACCTGAACTCCGGCAGTGCTTATGATCGAGAGTTGGCTTATTTCTTCCGGTAATTGCTTGTCGTTCATCAAAAGAACCTCAAGGTAATCGGTTGCTGGATTCGGAAATATTATTAAGGACGACTTTCTCTTTTTTAAGGCACACAGACCTACATAAACCCGGGTTTTATTGGTCGCAATAAAGGCATTGCGATCAAACTGAATAAGACCGGTGTTCGGAATCAAAGTATATGGCCTAATGCTGGGTTTGGGCATGATGCTAAACGAAACATATCCTTTACTTCCTTCTGCGTCATTAAACGAATCAGGCAGCTCAATTTGTTCATTGATCCAATAGGCAATTCCGTGTTTAACGGAGACAGAAAACGGGTGGGATGATGCTTCAACCTGGAAGGTGTTCCAATCAAGATGATCGGAAAGGCTGTCTATGATTTCAACCCGCCTTGCCGCATAATTACCGAGATTTTGAAAACGAATTTTATAAACCAGTCGTTCCGCTTCTTCCGAAAGTCCTTCTGCGTTGTCTGGATGTTGACATTGATCGACAAAAACATGTTTGTCGTTCGGGTCAATAGAACCCACAATTATATCTTCATACGAGTTGCTATTGTTTCCCGAGTCGCATTCCCCTCCAGAGTACCGAATTGTAGCCAGAATAGACACGGTGTCGTTTAAACTGCTGTTCACATCCACACTATCAACCAGGGTTAATGTCGTGTCTGACAGACCTTGAAACGTTGAAATTTTATAGGTGTAAAAACGATATAAACTATCCTCCGATGAACTGTTCCACAAACTGTCTGTCAAACAGGTATTTAATTTGGTACGTATATCCAGAAACACCGTATCGTTTGCTGCAAATGCACCCGAGTTTGTAATCTGAACCTGGAGCTTATTTTGAAGCCCCCTTCGCATTGCCGTGGTGCCCAATAGCACTGAAAAATCAGGATTGGGGCAAACCGCACTGTCGCCAAAATTATTGCCGCAATACACGCTCTGGGTTTCTTTATCAATAACCAACGTATAACCCGAATCATTGGCAGGGTATTGCTGGAGCCAATCTGCGTTTGAAACCTGGGTAATGGTAATGGTGTCGTCTCCAGAATAAAACACATATGTCCCGTTGGCGTCGGTATACACATTTGTATTTCCAGGGGTCACTATAAGGTGGGCGTTGGGTATTCCAAGTTCATTACTGTCTTGAACTTCGTTGCCATTGGTATCATGAAAAACGGTGCCACAGACTTGCGAACCACATTGTTCAGTAATGGTATGTAAACTATTAATTCCGGGATTGACTATCGTCGTCCTTATGCCACTTGGCCATATAACCAGTAAGCTGTCTACAGATGTAGCCGTGCCTAATCCAAATAGAATTTTGCTTGAGTTTTGACCTCCCATGGCCGAGTTTTGGGTCGCTACTTCTTTGGTTTGCCAGAACGTCTTTCCTCCAATGGTACTTTTCACTTTTATAAAGGCTCCAATTCCCGATTTATTGGATTGGCAGCCGGTAAGTTTGACAACTATGTGATTGGTACATGAGCCCTTGGAGTTTATAAAAAAATCGTTGGTGTTATCTCCCCGGTTCGCAACAACCAGGTCGTAATCACCATCATTGTCGTAATCGGCCCATGCGGTGCCGTATGCATTTCCATTTTCCTGGGTAATGGCATTGTGGATTTTTGTGAATGTCTTATCTCCATTATTCCGAAATAAAAAGTTGGGCATATTCTGGTCGTTAGCCACCATCAAATCCAAATATCCATCGTTGTCGTAATCAACCCAGGAGGCTCCATGCGAATTGGATGAATACAAGACAATTTCAGAGTCTGTGATTTTTGAAAATGTACCATTTCCATTGTTTTCATAGAAGTAATTGGGCTCTGAATTACGCGCGTTGGTTACAAACAGATCCAAATCGCCATCGTTGTCATAATCGCCCCAGGTGCCGCCCACCGAATGACCACTATCACTTACCACAGGTCCGGTTTTTATGGCTCGAAGGACACCTTCCTGGTTCTGAAAAAGTTGATTGTCTTCGCCGTGGGTATTGGCTATAAACAAATCTTGATCGCCGTCGTTGTCATAATCGCCCCATGCTATTCCTACTGCAGAAGTTGCGTACATGCCCACTTCACTTTTTGTGTCGATGGTAAACCCGCCCTGACCATCGCCTAAAAATAAGAAGTTGAAATGCGTTGGGTGAAAGTCACTGATTACCAAATCCAGGTTGCCATCCCTATTGTAGTCAGACCAGGCTGCAGCATGGGTGTAAATTCCCTTGTCCACAATTGGACTGTTTGAAATCGACGTAAACGTTCCATCACCATTATTGTGGTACAGTTTGTTCTCCGAATTCACATTATTGGCTACGAACAAATCGATGTAACCGTCGTTATCGTAATCGCCCCATACACCTGCAATGGAAGATCCATAATAATCAAACAGAGCGCCTGTAGTGATCTTAGTAAAACTGCCATCGCCATTGTTGTGATACAATAGATTGGGTTTGTTAAGGTCGTTTATTGGAACAAATAAATCGTCATAACCATCGTTGTCATAATCGCCCCACGAAGCACTCCAACTATTGCCAATATCCAGATGTAAACCCGCCGTTTCATCCTTATTAAATTTTGAATTTAAATCATACGCCAGGTTGAGGTCAGGTAGAGAATCGGCACAAACGTTGTTACCTGTAATGGTGATACCCAAATAATCTCCAAAAACATAGGCTGACCCCATTTCCAGCATGGCAGTAAGTGTATACGTATTGTTTGGTATACTTAAAACCCCTGGAATTCCAGCTTTTATGAGGGTGGTGTCGTAGTCATTAATCGCGTACGCATAGGTTCCATTTGAGAATGGAGGTATGGCTATGGCAACGGTGTCACCAAGGCGTGCATAGGAACTTGTGCTGTCGAGTATTTTAATTTTGGAAGTATCTGGTGTAATGAAGTCGATTTGCATATCAAAAACATGGGCAATATTGACACTGGTAATGTGGACGGTTAATTCGGCCAGCGGAAGACATGGGTCGCTCATCAATTTGCTGGATATTCTACCCTGAAACGCAGATATTCGAGGAATTAAACCCAGTTGTATTTGTTGGGTGTCACAGGTATATGATGAAAGAGACGATGGGTAACCATCGCACGAAAAACCGGTAATGGCGGTTAGTTTTTCATTCGTGCATGTCGTAATTGATGCATAAACCGTTAAGTCTTTCTGCTTATTGGACGAAATGTCGCCCATCATATAAAAACCATTTACTGGAGTAACGAGTTCATTGGTTTGATCGTCTTTCACAGAATCGATGGTCATGTATGAAGGTGCCTGAAACAATACCCATGCATTTTCTGACTGAGAAGACGTGGTATTCTTAACCTTCAAATCCCATTCAATTAACCGGGTATCCGAGTTGACCGTTGGGTTGTTTGACAATAAACTTAAGATCGCCGGAACATATCGAATCTCGTCGCTATTGGTGGCCTCGATAAAACTCGTTTGGCCACCTCCTAAGCGATCTACCTTGTAGTAATCGAAGTACCAGTCTATATCTTCATAGGTGTTCTTTAGTCGGTCGCAGTTCGCCCCCATAGCCACAATCAACCGACCATGAAACCCATCATCACTCACCAGTATGGTTCCGTCTATGATGTATTTGTATACATCGTAAAACAGCGTATCGCCTATGATGGTATCGGGTTGTATGTTTTGAATCTTTGTTGATGAAGTCGAATTGGTTTTTCTTGTCCGGTAGTAATAGAGGGTTGCCGAAGATGCATTGTATCCACTTGGAACCAATACCTTGATGCTTTTTGGCGTCCCGAAATTTCGATATTCAAACGGGAACAAATTCCCACCACCATAGTTGTTTCCAATGCTTCCAATGGACATGCCGAAATACTGATGAATGTTTTTGGTACAGCTCTTAAGGCTGACTTTGTTTTTGTAGTCGTTTCTCCACGCATATCCAATCAAGGTTAATCGACCATTACGGACATTACAGTTTTCTTTCTGGGCTGACGTAGGTGAACTAACTGTACTCACATAAAATTCGTTTAGGAAGGTGGTTTCCTGAATCAGACCAGGCACACTTCCGGTAACTACATACTGAATCGAGAATATCAACGAATCACCGTGCTCAAATGACAAACCCGTTAGGCTTGAGTTCAAAGTGATAAGAACGCTCATCGATAGGTCAAATTCAAATTCAGCGGCGTTGGACGATACCGATTTGGTGCTTGTTATACCGTCGATATCATAATGAGTCGCTGAGCTTGAATCGTAGAAACGTAGAGTTGCTGTTTGAATTTCTACATAATTTCCGTAGTCGATATCTGAGGTATATTTAGCGTAGTCATAACTCCCGGTACCTGTAATAAAGGTCGTTGCTTGAGACATAATGGTGTCTCCGACCATAACTCGGTTCAATTTTATTTTTGTCAAATCGACGGATCCGCTACCGTCTGCTTTTCCATCCATGTTGTTATCCGGAGAACCTGTGTTTTGTCGTTGAAGATAGTAGCCAGTTACCGAGATTCCTGTACAATTGGAGGCCGGGCAATGCAAATAGGTAGTCGTTTCATAATCACATTCCAATGGAATTGCACACGTGGTAAGACAACCCGTATCTGCTGTATATGAAAACGAGAAATTTATGGTCTTCCATCCTGAGCTGCCGCAAACCCCTCGAAGCAACAGGGTGATTTCACTCTTTGGTATAACAAATGGAGCATCGTCGTCGTATGTAGCCGTCACGCGATTGATGGTCGTATCGTATTCCACGGACAATGCTTGCCATTCCACGTCGTTTTGGTGAAAACGGATGCTATCAAAAACGACACCAGCTGGTAGATCTATTTGGCTGGTGTAAAACGCACCAGGCCCACTTGGTAAGGTGTTTTTAAAACTGGAAACGATGTAGGTATACGCTAAGGTTTGGTTGTTTAATAAATCGATGGGTGTTTCACTCGTAAACGTTACATATTGTTGATTTTTGCTCTGTCCGCTTACGGTGGTTGAATAGTTCTTGTTGCCGCATAGGTTTTGGTAGGTCACCTTGGTCGCCCATCCGGTAATGGCTTCGTTTTGACATTGTTGGACGCAACACGAATACATATCCCAATATATATATACGGTGTCGCCAGGGTTAATTTGCGGCAGGGTAAATTCGACTTTGCCAATGGGATTAGATCCCAAACAGGAATAGCCTCCTGTAGATGTTGTTGCGGTGCGAGTGATCGTTGTTATGGATATCTCTGTTCCCGAAATACCAACTTTGTAAACCAACGAACTATCATCAATTCGGGAGTAAATAGAATGATCTTCTGTCGTATTTGACGCCTTGTAAATCAAAACGGTCGGTATCGACGCAACACCAGCGCCTGTATTAATCAACCGAAGTTGTTGAGGATGGGCTATGCCACTGGAAAAGCACGAGCCGATGCTGTCGGTTGTACTCACGTTTAATTGAGGGTTCTCCGAGTCTATGGTCAGGTTAGCCACCACAGCGGAACTGGACAGGAAGTTTCCATCACAGCCCCAAAATGCACTAAATATGGAGGTGACTGTAATGTCCTGACAACTGGAACCCGTTATATATTCTAAGATGTCAATGGATTCGTTTTGATCCCAATAGATGTCACCATTTCCCCAATTCGAAAAGTCACTTCCATCCAGGAAAAACGTGTCGTTCGAGAGAATTCCCTGATCGATGGAATCGATGGTTAATTCAGATGAGTTAATGTCATGTACAAGAAAAAAGGACGTCAATTTGCCGTTGCCTCCATTGATCAATGAAATCGTTCGCGTTGTTGACGTACCACTGACTATGGTTGTTTGATTAGGCGAAACGGATAAGATGGCCAGAACTGGGTAAAGAATGTTAAAACTGGAAGTCCATATGGATATCGTATCTGTAGAGTGGCTCAAGAGTACATTGTTTCGAAATATCAGGCCGCCTTGTTGAGCCGTTACTGCAAGTACACCTGCTTCGAATTTAATTTCAAATAGAACGGTATCGCCAGACCCTATTGAATTCATAGAAAAGGTGAGTGCCGTATCGGAAGAGACGTTGTCCTCCTGAACATTGTATGAAGTAGTCTCAGTCAAACTGTTGCTTTGGTACTGAATACCTTGAGGCAGTTTAACCGTCACCTTTGGCCCCGTTAGTGCGGTGCTGGTGTTGTTTACAAGTTCAATCGCCATACTTCCAGATCCTGTACAAACATAAATTTCGGCACTCACCGTTGAATTGATCTCTACTTGAGCCCATGTCACCGTCGGTAGGCTAAGTAAGAAAAAAACGCAGGTAATAATTCTCATAATTGTAGTCTTTCCTAATGAACAAAATTGCAGACAATAACTGACTTGATTCAGGATTGTAGGTGGCTGTCCGTCTTTCGAAGATGAATAGCCATATTCTGTAGTTAATGAGTTAAAAACTGTAGAGTTGGTCATACTTGTTCATCAGTTTCTCCCATGAAAAATCTTTCGTTACTAATGTCACTGCATTTTTTTGCAACGGTGCTAGTTTTCCGGTCACCCAAAGGTTATGCAGCTTGAGAAAGGCTGAAACCAGAGCGCCGACGTTTTCGTTTGGTATGGCAAAACCTGCGTAGTGCTTTCGAATGTATGGAGCAAGGTTGGTTGCCTCAGTTACCACACATGGTATTCCGTGACTTGCTGCTTCTATGACTGCCGTTGGTAATCCCTCATTTCTACTCGGATGAGCGAAGACCGTCATTTGGTTTAACAAGAGTTCTTTTTCAGGTCCAAATTGGCTTCCAAAAAGGATAACATGATCTTCAATTCCCAGTTCCTTAATTTCGTGTCTTAACCGGTTCAGGTCAACCCCATCGCCAACAATCCAAAGCTCAGAAGGATAATACTGGTTGAATTTTTGAAACGCCTTTAACAGTATATCCAGGCCTTTGGTGAACGTGGTAATTCGACCCACAAAACCGATGACAAATTTTGAATGATCCATTTTTATGTCGCTCGTTTCCATAAAGCTATAACCATAAGGAAACAAGGCGCTTTTATTGTTTGGATAGAGGGCAGATAACCCATCCATTTCACTTTTACCCAAACAATGAATTTTATTCAGTTTTTTAAGGATGTGAGATTCAAATAGGTAGTAGTATAGTTTTTTCTTCCAAAAACTTTTCTTGACTACGGCTCGATTGTACGCACCATGAGTGGTGAGCACAACTTTTCTGTTGTGTTTAAACAACAGTTTAACAATCCGCCAATAGGCAGGAATCCAACCTCCGTGTAGGTGGAAAACGGTTGTTTCACTCGTTTGTTTAATGGCCTCTTGAAGATCTTTACATATGGCAAACGGATTTCGACATCGTTTGAATAGTCGTGTTTTAAAAACGCGGTAATCAAAATTAATATTGGTGTCTTTAGTAATTCCCCAAAGGCAAACATCTCTACCACTAAGCGACTGGTATGTAGCCAGTTCAAAAACTACTTTATTGACCCCGTTCATACGCTCTGGGTTTGCTTTTCCAAGTAAAATGTGAATTATGTCCATATGTGATATTGATTTTGTTTAAGTGTTCTGTGCCAATAAATGATCAGCACAAGTTGGTTGACTATCAGGCCAAAAATGGCTCCTGAAATGCCGAAACGTTCTAGCAGAAATTGGTAACTCACCAGGCTTAACAGGAAGGTGAGACCATACCCTTTAAAAAAGGATCTATTCAGTCCTAAAATTCGAATCGGTATGCGAACAGAATAGCCGAGGTAGATAACGACGTATAAAATGACCATGCCTCGAATTACATAGTGAAACGAGAGGTATTCCATTCCTCCTAAAACCCACATGGTCGTTTTCGAAAATAGGAACATGGGCACGAGGATGCATCCAAATATCAGAGCTCCCTTTTTGCTGATTGAATGGAGGTATTTTTTCGATATTTTTTCAGAAATCTTTCGAAGTCGAGCGGCCTTTGGCAAAATGTAATTTTCAAAGGTCTGAAGCACTAAATTTAAGACTCCAAATGAGGACTGGACTAGGCGGAATGCACCAAGCGATGCAACACCTAGAATAAGCCCAGATGTGATCACAAATAAATTGCTGCTCCACCATTGGAGCATGGAAGAAAGGAACAGGAAGCCTCCTTGTTTTCGATGGTAGCTTAGATGGTGGCTTTGAAACGACAGGATGGAGAACCCAACCGACGATTGCATTAACGCCACAACAAATCCAAGTGCATAACCAATGCCTAAAACAGAAATGGCTGCATTCAAGCTGACATGATGGGTTACCCCTAACCCCACAAGACCAGCTATTTGAATGACAGCCACAATGCCATCAATAACGATGGTTTTCTTTATCTGATCGGTGGCTAAAAACAGTTTTCTAAAATAATCGTGCAACAACCAGGACGTACCATAGAGGATCAATGCGAAGGGGTGAAAATACGTTCTGGCTGAAGTCCAAAAGTCTGTTTTCATCGAACCCATAATTTGCGCAGTTACAAGGACTACCAGAGTAAATAATGTGATTAAACCGAGCTGCAGTAAAAACGTGAAATTGGTGTATCGCTTGGGGTCATCTACCACAGAAATTCGAATCTGAAAGGGCTGAATTACCAGGGCATTGCTGATGCTAATAAGCAAATAAATGCCGATAACTATCGAAGAAAACACACCAAACAACTGCGGGGCCAATAAACGAGCCAGCAGGATCATTACCAGAAAGTTGGTACCACTGTAAATGGCCTGGTCAAGGATGACTTTGCTTTGATTGCCAGAGACCTCTTTTTTTATGTGCTTATACCAATTCATAGGATTTTGGTTTAAGGTGTTTGATGATGCCGATACAGCAGTCTAGAGTCCCTCGTAGGATGTTCGGTAAGTATTGATGTCTGTTTATGACGAAGTGTAGATTGTGGAAATCGTATTCTTCCTGGATCAACTCAATTTCATCTACACACGAAACCGGTGTTCTACGGCTATCCAATACAAACAAATTCTGATCTGCCGCGCTCATGGTGAGCAAGCCAAGGTGTTCTTCTAACATACCTTCGTTGTTGATCAAGACAAGGTCATAGCCCTTGCTTAGTTTCGATATACGTTTTCTAAACTTGGATTTACCCATGTGAGAGTAAGCCCCGTTCTGTAGGTCAATGACAGGGATATCGCCCAGGTTAAGCTTACGGCTTGTACAGTTAAATACAAGGACGCTTTTGTCTTGTTTTACAAAGGCTTTTGCAAGTTCTTTACAATGAAACCGTCCGCCTTCGTCACCACCACACGAAGTGATAACAATGCGCTCACCTATGCCAACCAAACCTTTTAAATCGAGCTGAATAGCTTCCTTTGAAAAATGATCCTCAATGACAGCTTGGTTTTTTAATAAAGGGGTTCTTAATACTACTGGAATGGAAGATCGCTCCTCAATCGTGGTTTCGTCGTTTACTTTTCCTTTCACAGAATGCACAAAGAAAATACAGGCCATGGCTCCAAGCATGCCAAGCAGAACAGCCACGATTAGAATGATGGTGGTGTTGGGTGATGTTGGCTTAGAAGGTGGGTATGCGTCGGCAATAATCCGGTGTAAAGAGATCTTTGCGGCCTTGGCAATTTCCGCCTCCAATAACTTTTCGTTGAGAAAGGTATACGAGTTTTCAAAAATGCCAAAGGTTCGATTCAATACCGTTAAGTCCTTTTCTTTTCTGGAAAACCCAATGAAAACATCTTCGGCAATGGCAATTTCGTTTCGCAGTTCGTAATACTTGGTGTTTAAGTCACGTCGGGTATTTGAAACGGCTTCTAAAAGGTAGTCTGCCAGGTCTTGAATCTTTGCGTCAATTACCTTAACTCGCTCATCATTAACTGTAAAGGTTATTAGTAAGTCTCGCTTTTCAGCTTGAAAGGATTTTATTTTCTTAAGTAACTCAGTAGAGAGCAGGTCGGTATGTGCTTGGAAATTAGGCGCCAGTCGAAGGAAATCATCTCGGTTAAACTTTAGGCTTGACTCCAATTGGTCGATCGCTTCCAAACTTATTTTCAGATTCGACAATTGAATTTTCAACTGCGAAATTTTGCGCAGGTCTGTTTCCGATTCTTGCCGTAGATTGACAACGCCTTTCCGACTTTTATACCGTTCAATGGCGCTTTCAGAAAGGGTTAAGTCCTGGGATACTTTTTCGATGCGATCGTCCAAAAAATTTACGGTCGATTGTGCGGCATGATATCTCGAACTAACATAGTCGTCAATGTAGATTCGTGCTAGGGCGTTGGCTAAATCAGCAGCTTTTTGAGGTCTTACAGATCGGCACGTAATCGATACTACCGGGACATCTTTATCTGCCGGGTAGATGTCAAGACTGGTCGTGATGAGATCCAACATGTGTTGAGCACTAAAATAAGTGAAGGCGTAATCGTCGATTAAATCGAAGTCCGTTGAAAATGCAATTTCATTGAGGAGATTTACGATTAATTTCCCCCTGGACAGCTCTATGGTATCGCCAAATCTTCCCGATGTGTCGATGTTTTGTTCCAGGCAGCGCAACGTAAAACTGTCTTTGCCTGTGATGTTCAGCTCGAAGTCTACATCCACATAGTTTTCAAGATCTATCGCCGCGATATGAAAGGGAGCGTTTTTGTATAATTCTTGTTTTTTGATTTCACCAACCCGGTAAATGACCATACGTAAGTTTAAATCTTCAATGGCTCTTCCTACCAATACCGCAGACTTCATCAATTCTATTTCTGCCTGGATGTTGTTGGTTGACACAAAGACGTCAAAATCTTTAAACAACTTGCTGTTGGGAACACCTTCTGAACGCTCCGCTAACTTAATCTTAGCTGTACTTTGATATTTTGGTGTTACGTACGAGAGGTATTTTTTCGCCACCCAAAATCCAATAAACATGCACAACACAATAATGGGCAGTCCTCGGAAGTACGGTCGGAATAAGCGTGTATGTTGATTCATCGTCATGGTTAGAAGGCTTTCATAAATATGGCAGCAGAAGTCACAGCCGATGCAAAAGGAATGATGGTAGAGATGCGCGAGTCGAATTCCTTATATTTCCGAGAAGGAACCACCACAATGTCGCTGGGATACAGTTGGATGTTTTGAGCCAGATAGTATCCATAGTCTCTAAGGTTCAGGGTAATGATGCGAACATCAACCCCTTCTTGTCGAAATATCTTGATGTATTTAAGATTGGCATAATGAAGAAAGCCACCGCCGAGAGCAAACAGTTCAAACAAGTTGTTGTATTCCTTATCGATTGGATAAATACCTGGATTTCGAATTTCACCCAGTAAGGTGAGACTTCGATTGAGCACTTTTACGTCAACAATGGGATTAACCACCCATTCACCAAATCGTACTTTGAGACTGTCCTTTAATTCGATGATGGTTAAGTCGACGGCTAGGAATGTGCCTAATTTGGGTATTTCAATATTACCAAGAGCATCAACCATCAGCCATTTTCCATAAACCTCGTTGGAGTTATAGATGCCATACGTCGATCCAACACTGAGCTCGTCTTGGCCCCAAACACTGAGACTAATTTTGTCGTCATTCCTAATGACGTATTGGTAGGTAGAGTCATATCCCAGTGTTGAATCAATCAATTGAATTTGCATTTTGAGT
>CAYZWM010000051.1:0-12658 GCA_964482155.1 uncultured Chitinophagaceae bacterium
AAATGAGTCTTAATTTCGTTATTAATGAGATACGTACCCCCTTTAGGACTGCCTCCCAAAAGCACCCAATTGGAGTCGTTTAAACAAACATCTGAAAAAGGAGACAAGCGTACATCTGGAAGGGCGTTGACCGAAATCGAATCCAACATTCGTATAACGCATTGATGGGATTCCGTATAGGTATATGTAATGGTGTGTGTGCCCTCGCCGGCTATACCAGGAGAAAAGAAATCACCTACCGCACCCGATCCGCTGAGACTGCCTCCGTTGGGATAAACCTCCACCTTAAAAGGGTCTTGATTTTTACAAATGTCGTTGGGCAATGAAATGGAAACACTGTCTGGACGCACCACAGATATATCAAAAAATGCCTGACTTACACATTGCCTGGAATCCGTATATACGTAAGTGACCGAATGGCTCCCTATGCCTGCCAGAACAGGGTTAAATGCATTGGTGTCTATGTAGTTACCCGAATAGCTTCCTCCTAAAGGTGCAATATGGTTTAATACTTCCAGGTCTCCATGGGGGCAAAAGTCCTTCAATTTTTTGATCGTTAATGCCGTTGTGTCGTTAACATCTGCCATAATTATAGCCTGATTTGCACACCCGTTGCTGTCCATAAACGTATAGGTCAATGTATGGCTTCCTGTTCCTGCAATATCTGGATAGAAGAACGTGGATTGGTTTGATATACCGGTACCACTAAACATTCCGCCTTTTGGCTTTCCATCGATTAGCAATATGCTGTCGTTGGTTTCACACGTAGCTATGGTTTGTGACCATGTAACTGGAGTGTTGGGAAAAACGGTGGCAGTTTGCGTATCGGACGATTGGCAATTGTCTGCATTGGTATGGGTATAAATGATTTCGTGTTGACCCGATCCTGCACTGTCTGGATAGAAATAGGATTTCCACACGCCTTTTCCAGCGTACGTACCCGAAAACTTGCCTTTAAGTGCAATGGAGTCATCGTTTAAACATGAATTAGGAATGGCTAGGAGATATACATCGGTGGTCGCATTAAGCTTAATGGAGTCGGTTATGCTGCTTGAACAGGAATTGGTGTCGGTATATGAATACACAAACGGGTAATATCCTACTACATAGTTGACCGAAGTTAAACTAAAAACGTTGTTCTGAATGCCGGTTCCGGTAAATGTACCTCCTGACGGAATGCCATTCGCTAAGAGCACCGTATCCAAATTGTCGCAGTATTCCATGGTACCTGTTAGATATAGGTTAGGAAGGCTCCAAACAACCTGTACCGCGGTATCTGTAGAGGTGCAGGTGGTATTCGGATTGGTGTAAGTGTAAATCACCGTATACGATCCCGGTTTAACATTGGACGGGAAAAAAAGCGAGTCTTTCTTAACATCAGATCCACTATAAATACCGCCTTTGGGTGAACCTCCACGAAGTACCAACGTATCCACACTGATACAGGCACCCGAAAGTTTAGACAGGGTTACCGTTGGGTTTGTTTCCTTGCTTATCGCCATTTCCGAACTTCGGAAGGTGCACGATGTGCCTTTTCGTTTTGCCGTTACCCGATACTTTGCTGTACTGGATACCGATTGTGTATTGGAAGAATTCGAGGTTTTTACGCCGTTTTTATACCAGGTATATTCAAACGAGTCATTGCCTGCCGCAGTCAATGTTATGGAATCGTCTTCGCAGAACCAGTAATGGCCGTTTGACGATCGAACGAATAAGTTGGAATCTGTTGGGTAATTCCCAACGATATACTCGCTGTTTCTTACTCCGCGTAAAGCCACGCTGTCTTTGGTAAAGTCTATAGGTAGATTGATGGATTTCCATCGATCTAGATTTCCATTCTTTTTGGTCAATAAATCAAATCCACACGATTTAGATCCGTTAAACGTCGTGTCTTTTTTGTAGGATAAGGCAAAATTATAGGTCGGTGAGGATCCGCCAATGGCATATACACCGTAGTAGTACATAGAATCCAATTGAACATAATAATTGGAATCTGTAGTGGTTTCTGTGGTGCCATTAATTATGTAAAGATGAATGGCGTCTGGTCGACCTTTAATGCTATCGACATAGACTGCATGCCCATGGGGAGACACGTAGGTCAGTGGCTTGGATTTGTATGAAAACAGAGACGCATCGCCTATGGGTGCGCCTGAATTGACCCAGGACGTTCCTTTCCATTTTGTTCCCGTATTGCCATTTCCCGAAGCATCGTAGGTTTTTTTTCCACTTCCTTCATCCATTTTCAAATAGGCACTTAGCTTACGAAAGTTGGGGTGTGCAGCGGTCACCTTTTTGCACATCCACGCCTTCAATGTAGATTGGGATAATTCGGCATCCCAGATTTTTAACTCGTCTATGGTTCCATCAAAGTTTTTTGATTTTGCAAAAGAAGACGTTCCAATTAAAGCGGTTCTGGACGTATGGTGAATCGCATTGGAGTGGGTTTGGTACGCCCGAAGCACGCCATTGATGAATATTTTAGCGGTGTCCCCATCAAAGGTCGCCGCTACGTGATTCCACTCATGGGTACGCATAATTCCTCCCGTCGTTAAATTAACCGAAGTGCTTCCAGTACCTGTAATAAAGTACCATGTTACCGTACCTCCATCACCACAACTCAACGCATAACCCGATTGACCTGAAAGGGATGAACGTTTCTCAAAAATAGGATTAGAGGCCGCCGTGTTCCCAAAGGTGTCAGGTTTAATCCAAACCTCAATTGTAATGGTAGATTTTGGGTTTAACGTCGTACTGTTTTGGAGAATGACTTTATCGTCTTTACCGTCAAAATCGAGGGCTCGGTGGGATCCTGGATGTTGTGCAAACATAGAAGTCGTGCATAACAAGTAGAAACACGTGAACAGTACTTTGGCTGCATTATTTAGCATGGTAAAACTATATCAGACAAATATAATTTATACGTGTAAATATTCAGCTACACGTGTTTTATGTAATAGTTGAATGACTGGTGGGGTGGATTATGTACCTATGAGAATGAAACAGTGATAAAAAAACTAAACGGAATATCAAACCAGGCGTCTAACCCATAAATAAGTCATCTTCATGATTGAGGATATATAAGACCACGCGTACGACATGCCTAAATGGTTTAATAACAGCGTATTAGCCTTTAAGTGTTGTCGATATATTTCGTTGTATTTGATGGAATGGGATACATTCTCAGAGTGGTATCGATAAGCAGTAACTACATCCGCCGTATAAAAGATATCGCCTTGAACAGAGGCCAGGACATAGAGTATTTTATCGTTGCAGCAAAGTTCTTTTGAGAGACCAGGAAGATTACCGAACCGTCTAAACATAAAGCTAGACGCCTGAAAAGGTGGGTAGTTCCAAAACGTTTTATTGGACCAGGTAATGTCTCGTGTTTCAGTATAATATTTCTGAGGCAATTCCTCTCCCGTTGGGTCAACAAACTGGCATCGGCCACCGACACCAGCCAATTGGGAATTCGTTTCCAAATAGTCAAATTGATCCTGCAATTTGGTCAACGAAATCCAGTAGTCGTCACCTTCCAAATAGGCTATGTACTTACCCGTGCACAATGAAATGCCTTTTTGCAGGTTTCCAAAACAACCCAGATTTTGCTCATTTTGAACGGTTACGACCTCGGTCAATGAAGATGGATGAAGAAGGTTCTCAATATGGGCGAACGAATCGTCGGAAGAGGCATCATCTAGAACGACTAGTTGGATGTTTAGGTCATGTTTTTGATCCAAAACAGATTGCAAACACTGCTCGATATACCGACTTGCGTTGTAGCATAGAACCAGTACACTGATATCGTACGTTTTTTTTGTCACCAATTTCGTTAAGGTTTTACAAATTTATATCATTTAATTCGCTGAACAGAATGCTTCACATTGTAATTGTATCGTATTGTTCCTGGAAACAACTCCGAAAGACCATTGAGTCGTTCGAGAATTCGGAAGATGTTGAATTTCAGCTCCATGTAGTTGATAACCTAACGAATGAGGAGGTTAAATCCGAAATCGCTAACCTCTCTGGGGTCACGTATTACCCGTTTGATAACGTAGGCTATGGGAATGGATTTAACCAAGTGGTCCATTCACTTAAGTTAATGAGTGATGACCTAGTGGTGCTTTCCAACGACGATGTGATCCTGAAGCCTGATGCCCTGGCTCAATTGGTTCACCACTATAAAATCGCGTTGGCTCGGTTGAACAAAGTTGGGCCTGTTTCCCCAGTTTTTTTAGACGGTAATGGAAAGGAAAATTCCATCTATACCGTCGGACGTGTTTCGCTCTATGAATCTGTAGATATCGTCGAGTTTTCTCCTGGAGCCCTATGGTTGTTGGATTATCATTTCTTGCATCAAGTAGGTGGCTTTGTACCCGACTTTTTTATATACGGTGAAGATCGCGAGTTGGCGTATCGAGGGGTGTACTACGGTTATCAGCCGATTTGTGTTCGAACTGCTGAGGTTTACCACGATTTTACCTATCCGCCAACGGATCATGCTCTTCGAATAGAAATGGAGAAAAATACCATTGCGGCACAGTTTCTAAACTGCAATCAACCTAAAACAGAAGCCAATTGGTTTGCATTAAAAGGGATGTTGTATTCACTTTTAGCGTTCAACTTTAAACGCCTCCGATACATCCGAAAAGGGTATCAGCAGTTTTTGAAAAGCCGCAAAAAATTTCAAAAGGTCAAAAATCAGATTCAAGATAAAGGCGTAGAATTTCGGTTTATCAAGTAACGACTTCGACGGTGTAGAATCTCTACTTAACCACATCAAGCGGTTCTCGATACATCCAGATCGTAGCACCAGGATCACTCGAACTGACATTAGGGTTGTTTTATAGCTCAAGGTTCAAACTAACACCCCAGCTGTCACTTCGACTTGTAAAGACAGTATCGCCTTTAGTGATTCAGAAGGCTGCAAGCCGAGGAATTGTATCGAGAAGCCTCCAACAATTTTATTTCAATATTCGAAAGCTATTCCCAAAGTCATCCGACTTGAGAATAAATGCAGTGGTGTTGACGCCATATTCCAAATCCGGGTCCATGACCAAACACGTGATCTGGCCATCCGAAGAAAAGACCGTTTTAAGATACGCATCGTGATTTTTGATTTCGACACCCGAGTCTCGCATACGAAATTTGTTCTTTTTCCAGGTTTCACCTCCGTCGTTGGTGAGGTAATAATCAAGGCTATTCACATTGTGCCAATTAGCCACCACAATACCCCTGTTGACGTCGAACATAAAAAAGTCACTGGGTCTGAGTGGGCATCCCCAATCCGATTTTTCAAATAAAACCCGTTTCCAATGTTGGCCACTGTCACTGGTCTTAAACACAAACGGGTAATAGCCATATCCAGATTCGTAACCGCATAGAAATCCAGTTTGTTGCTTCAGAAATTGGATGTGAATACGCTGAATGGGATTGCCAGATGAAAAAGCGATACTGTCTACAGTTGTTGTACTCTCTATTTTGTCGTTGCTGTCTAACCAAGCTAAATGATAGTGTCCGGAGTCGTTGCTTAAACGAACGTATGTATTGGAATCTAGTTTTTGAACCTGAAGCACCGTACGTGTATCGTTGTTTTGAGAATACCCTGTAAAGACAACGAGTGTAAATAGGCAGAATGCAGTGAATTTCTTTTTCATCCCTATATGGATAAGTATTGAGTATTGGGTTTTGAGTTTTGAGTTTTGTGTATTGAGTTTTGAGTATTGGGTTTTGGGTATTGTGTATTGAGTATTGGGTTTTGAGTATTGAGTATTGAGTATTGAGTATTGTGTATTGTGTATTGAGTTTTGGGTTTTGAGTTTTGGGTTTTGAGTGCGATCTTTAAACCAACCGCGACGTAACCCGTTACTTTTCTGCAAAAGTAGTACTAGGATCTTATTTTTCGGCGATAATCTCAATCATCAACGGGCAGCACAGCGTAGCTCCTGGCGTGTTTTCCAGTTTACTTATGTCTTCAATAGCCTGACGAGCTTCTTCTTCTTTCAGATAATTCATTTCCACTAACCTTGGGAAATAACTGTGATAAAACGACTTCGGCCAATCCCAAACGGCGTTTGTAGGCGTAGCAAGTTTCGACATAAGCCGAACATTGACGACCTTCATTCCCAGGTTGAGCAATATTTCAGGTATTTCCCTTCCGATGTTAATCTCACTGTCCAGGTCTTTGAAACTTTTTAACGCACATGCGATCGCTTTTGTTAATCCGGGTATCGAAGGTTCTGTCTGATGGGTAGACCAATCGTAATACTCGTGAATCACCATTTTGCCACCAGGCTTTAAGGCGTCTCGCACCTTCATTAGAATATGGGTAGGGTTGGAGTGCCAGGCCAATGCCCAACGGCAATACATGCCATCAAGGCTGAAAGACGATAAGTCCATATCGTCAAAATCTGCGGTTATGGTTTCAATGGGTAACTGATGAATTGCTGTAACCCGATCCAGGTAATTGAGATAATTTTGAGATATATCTACACCAAGTACCTTGCCTTTATTACCAACAAGAAAGGCAAGTTCTTTTGTACTAAACCCTGGTCCACAACCCAAATCTAAGAGGGTTTGACCCGCTTTGAAACCAGCCAGCTTCCATCCTTTTTGAGCTTCACTGGCCCAAACCTGATGTTGTACTCCTAAACGGAAGAGTTCTTCGCGGTCAGTACCCAGTATGTATGCCTCCTCATCAGTCATTCACTCATATTTTCCGAAATATACAGAATCGGATTCAAGCCAAAAAATGAGATAGACTTTGGTAGAACAATAGGATACCCGGTTTTAAGGAAAAATAGTCAGTCGAACGAAATCAATTCGAAGTGGCGTTAATGAGCTCTGATTCCGTTTTTAAATCCAATGCAAACTGCTCAAAACTTTCATCAAACGAAGGAATAAACTTTGAGTACATGGGAAACATGAACCCACCAATTTTTTCGGTCATGGTAAACGTAATTCCATTCGTGCCATTTTTCTTAATGGTGTACACACGGTTGCCTTTCCCATCTCCCCATACCATTCGTTCTTCAGTTACCATTTCTTTTACCTTCAGTTTAAACGTCCGATTACTGTCCAGGGTAGACGTTAATTTGATTTTTTCGCCTTCACTAATTTCACCTTCCAGAGAAATTACGGTTGAGTTCCACCTTGGAAAATCCGATGCATTGGTCAATAACGTCCATACAATAGACGAATCGGCATGAATGTCTGTGCTTACGGTGGTCTCAGCAGCCATTTTCTAAATATTAAATTACGGTTTGTTTTCTTCTTGTTGTCTCATCATTTCTGCAAGGTGAACCTCATTGCTGTCTTTACTGTTGGATAAGGCTTCTGAAATATTTCGACGCTCAACGATAGTCTTATTTTGGCTTAGCTTCTCGTTAAATTGCAATTCAGTTACCCGTATTTCAAAAGCAACTATACCTCTGGTCATACGGTTTTTATATTCTTCAGACAGTTCATTCCACTGTTTTATGTATTCTGGGTCAAAACGATTTATTGTAGTTTCTAAAACAGAAATTACCCCTTCATAATCGTTTATAAGGGTGGTTATACCATATGCATGCACGGATACGTAATTCCATGTGGGTACATTTTCTTTTCGTTCGTAATGGTTCGGAGAAACATAGGCATGGGGTTCCGAAAAAATGGCTAAAATCTCTTTAGATTCAAAATCAAAAGATTGCTCATTGGCTCTCGCAAAATGTGACGTTAGTATAAGTTCATCATTACGTTCTGAAACCAAAAAAGGGAGGTGACTACCAATGGGTCTTGAGTTTTTGGTCGAAATAAGAATGCCAAAATTGAATCGTTCGATAAATTGAATAGCATGTTCTTTATTCTTACCTGAAAAGTGCTTAGGAATATACATAGGCGTACGGATTAGGAAGACGAATGTACTGGGTTATGATCAGGTTACCAAAGTCCGTAAACAACCATAATAAGACCTGGGAAAAGAAATGATCCGAGTATAAACAGAACACTACCCGTGAGCATGTAAACGACAATAAAGGCAATGATGGCAATTGACATCGATAACATGCCGTAATGCAGCACCCTTTTCTTGTACCCTTTGTGGTCGTTTTGGCGTTCAATTTGAATGTCTACAGCTACCTGCTTTGCCAATTTTTCAGGAACACCTTGAAGAGTTAAGCTCTCTATGAGTTCAAGTTCCGATAACGCAGATGATTTAAGCCCTAGTCCAAGAGAATAGGCTCGATTGATCGTTTCTTGATCCACGGACTATTGAGTGAAGTTTTGAAAAAATTTGATGGTTTTAGACGTGTCTGGAGCCATCTGTGGAGTCGTTTTGATTGAAAGAGATATTTCCCACTCAGAACTGTTCAGTTTTTTCCCTTTTATAGTTCCTGATTTTACTTCCTGAGGAATCCCATGAGTCCATGCTCCAATTTCCCGGTAATGACATTTTGCCCTGGCAATATTCGAGTCAACATATTCGAAATCGGTCACGTCTTTGTCGACCTCAAATTGGATGACCTCTGTCCATTCATCATCAAATATATCGTCACATTGTCGACCATCATGCGTATAGGTAAAGACAATATTTTGTCCATCACCTATTTGATATTGATTGGTCTGCGAACTCGTATCTGTAGTGACCGTTATTTCCTTTAAATCTTCCCATCGATATCGAAACACTTCTGGGTCACAGTCGTCGGAATTACAGCTGAATAGAATGGAGATTGTTAAGAGGAGAAGTATTTTGTTCATGATTATCGTGCAATATACAGTTTACCAAAGCCATTGTTAAAGAGATGATCTCCCGCCGTTTCAAACAAATCGATTTTTTCACCATTCACGTAGATTTCGGCTTTATATAAATAAACGCCATTGGCCAATCGATCGCCATAGTCGTCGGTGCCATCCCAACAATACTCCGAAAGATTGTTTCCAATATGAATTGGTCCCAATTCCATTTCGTCAATTTGCTTTACAAGCCTGCCCGTAATCGTATAAATGTTTATCCGCATTTGATCTGGGACTTCATTTCCGGTAACCGTAAATAAAAACTTAGCACACGTCGTAAATGGGTTGGGGTAAGGGTAAATATTAGAAATGCTTTTCTTTGTGATTACTTGAAAATCAATGGAATAAGGCAATGTGTTCTCCCCATTGTTACTTTTATCCTTGAGCAGTACTTTCAGGGTGTATATCCCATCCTGTAAGTCCATGGTGCTTATGGTAATGGTTGCTTTTTCGTTTGGCGATGTTGATGGTGTAAATTCAAAAATTGGATCATCCTGGTCAATGGTCATGAAGGTATCTGCATTGGGGAATCGCAGTTGAACATTGAACAAATCCGGATCGTCTAGCAGCAAAAACTGGTTATCATCTTTACCTGTAATTACTATGACGGTATTGGTGCTTACGAGATCCCTGTTAAGGATATGTATTCCATCAAAGGTTACATCAAGCAATGGGTTTCTAAAGTCTTTGCGAACATAAAACTCCTTATAAAACAAATTGTTTTTGTATTCCCCTTCCAACACTTCTCTGTTGTGGTTCGCGTTTACATACAATTGATACTTTCCTGCCAATCCGTATGTGTCTATCGTGTCTCTAATTTCAACGCTGTTGCCAGGTAGAATGGTGTCAAAGTTCAGTAAACTTAATTCAGTAGATATGCCGTTTGAACCGATGATCCGCACTTGCGTTTGGCTGGAATCAAACAAGATAGGAGATATATTCTTGAATTGGGTAGCAAACATAAATGCTTCACCCTCTTCCAGTGTATCTGCCGATGCGAAGTCCAGCGCATCTTTATCGATTGTTCCCTCGCTTATACCCGTATAATAAACTGTCCAACGCTTTACATTAAGTGGCGTATATTTTAACGAATCGCTCAGGTCCAGTTGTAATTTTAGGTAGGGATAGACGTTTGGATCAACGGATGTAATGTCCAACGTTTGTGTCGATATTTTAGAAAATAATCGGGTTTCATTGTTGTCAGGATCAACTCCAATCACGCTGTAGGAAAATTGATCCAATGGAGAGTCATTGTCTTTTAATTCAATGTTGATACTCGACCACGACGTTGCCGCTCCAATAAGTTCAGTTGTTATGCTGCCATCGGTAACTTTCGGGAAGATGTTGAAGGCCATTTGAATATTTTGCTCTATGGCCGGAACAGATGAACTGTAGTCCGCATATTTCTCAAGACTTTGAGACGGATCACCTTTGGTTCCAAAAAGGGCAAAAGGTTCACCTTCCTTTTTTCCTTTTAAGTCTGTGATTCCAAAAGTGAGCAATTCATCGAATAAGGCATTTTCCCAATTTTCAATGTTGGTGTTACGCTCATTATGCAGCATGATATGATATCCATCCGGTACGGCTTTTAAGTAAGCCAATAACGAGTCGCGATCCGCTTGAATAGCTGTATTGTACTCGTATAATCCTGTTTTGTTTCCTTTTACGTAGTATTCGTCCTGACTTGGCACCTTTGGATCTGCCGGCCAGTATTCGCATGTGGTTGGGTAAGGTAGGTTGTAACTGCTGGAATTAGACGAAATCCTTTTCTCTGTATTTGGGTGAAAAGCGACCACGCGAATTCCATTGGGTTTAAAGTTACAGATAATGCCAAATTCACCCGCTATGGTAAAGATGTTCCAGTTAAAACCGCCGGCATTGGTACCGTTGGTTTCGATTTTGTATTGATTACTGATTTTATTTCCAAATTCAAGCGAGACATAAGGACTGTCAAGAAGAATAAAGGATTTACTCACGTTTCTTAGGTTTTCATAATGTGATTCACTCCAGCCCGTGTTGTGTTTATAAAGATATGCAAAGGCTCCGGTACTCCAGTCGCTTTCATCTCCATTGTGAGTCGTCTTTATTCGATAGAAAAAATCTTTGCCGTCTAGAGGCGGTAAAGCCACCGCATATTCAACGGTATTTCTGTCTGTAAAGAATGAATATTGAGCAATTCCATTGTTGCTAAAGTCTGGTGTGGTGTCTAATTCTAAATTGATTTGAATATCATCCATTTGAGAATTTACAATCTGAAACACGAAGTCTACATTGGCGGTATTTACAATGGCGTTTTGCCTTGGGTAAATAAGCAACGGTTTTTTTAGTTCAAACAGTTGTTCGAAGGAATGGATGTTGTTCATCTCTCCATCCGGACTCAATTCGTCAATCCTTTTTTTAGGATCTACTTCGATGGTGAATTTTACCAAGCCTGAATAAAATGAAGACTTCTCAAAGGACAGTGTTTGTTTCTTTAGGAAATTTGGAATCGGGAAATCGCCTTCAAAAACCGTTGTCGTAGAATCTGAATTCTGGGCTGTAACCAATAGAGTAACCGAATCAGTTGATGTCCTACCAAGGTTATATAAATCGATGTCAATTTCTATTTTATCGATAACGCTGAAGTCATTGTTTAATTTTCCATTCCGAACGGTAATGTCAGGCAGTTGTGGGTTTAGAAGTCGAATAGCGGGATCACCCTGGTAAACCAGTTGACGACAGTTCTGGACGTTTACATTATCATTTTTATTTTGATACCGACTGATGGTAGATTTTATAGACTCGCCTATGGTACCGGCGTATTTATTTCTGAGTAGTTCCTGATGAAGAATTCGAGTATATCCAAGTAACTCAGAGGTAAATCCAAAACCGGTTGAAGCCAACCAACTGACCGCTCCAACATTAGGTTCAAATAGATATTTCTCGCCAATGGAGATATCGACATAGGAATTTCCTAAGGCACAGCCATTAAAAATGAAAAATGGGTATTTACCGTAATTGTCCAGAAACTCAGGTTCACCTATAGCTACTTCAAGTACCTGTGCCGATCCATGGCCAAAGTAATTAAAGATAGTAGCTCCTTTATCTACTTCATTCTGAATTTGATCTATAAGACCCTTGGTTACAGGTACAGCTTCATTTTTTGCGAATATTACACGATAAGCGCCTAAAAAGGAATCTTTGGCGATATTGTAATAGGTGTCGACGTAGCCTCTAAATTCTTTTTGTTGAGCCAGGTCTTCTCCTCCAATCACTTGAATCATCTTCTTCTGCCATTCAGCAGGTTGTACGGTCTCGTGTACTTTTACTTTATTTAAGTAGTCGCGTATATGAACGTCAGATTGCCCAGCAACACGTCCTATTGGTACCCGAATAGTAAGGTCGGTAGCGTCCAGGGAACTCACAAATAAGTAGTCCGAAGGTGGTGTGCCCAGTGTTGGAATTAAATCGAGCTGACTTCTTTTTA
Source organism: uncultured Chitinophagaceae bacterium (assembly GCA_964482155.1). Classification (GTDB taxonomy): domain Bacteria; phylum Bacteroidota; class Bacteroidia; order NS11-12g; family UBA9320; genus UBA987. Next base: position 12,236 of record CAYZWM010000051.1, read on the forward strand.
AGCCATTATGACGAACCTGAGTATAGGTCTGTCCTTTCCCTAAAAGCAATATGTTTTCAAGTGGCTCCGTTAATTGGTCCAACATAAAGTTAATTGCGTTTCGGATAGCTAATGGATGGTGAACACCATAATAGAATTGGTCGTATAAATCCGGAGCATATAATATCACAACGTTGTGATTTCCTCCAACGACCGAAGATCGATAATCAGCATATTCTTGCGCACTTGCACTCAAAATGGGATGTGAAATGATCAGATAGTCATAACTGTTTTGTACAAGTGGGGAAAAAGAAACCTCTTCAAACGCAGTAACTGTTCGGAAACTGGTTTCATCAAATAAAGTCAGTTCTTTAACATTGGCTTGCGACGTATTAAACTTTAATGCTCCTGAAACGATGTCTCCCTGAATACGGTTCCCATTTG
>CAYZWM010000051.1:12671-19753 GCA_964482155.1 uncultured Chitinophagaceae bacterium
TAATGATTGGAGACGATTTTGAACCGTCGTAATTCGCAAATTCAAAATATTGAGCACTGGATTGAGAGTAAAACGTTAGATCGGACGACGAGAGTAAGTCGAATTTTCTGGCGTACCTCATTTTGACATAAGGGATATGATGATATGATTTTGGACGAGAAACCTCACCAAAGAACAGAGATGTTTCATTTCCTAGCTGTGAAGGGGCAATGGAAAAGTCAGAATAGGTAACATCAACTCGTGACTGCCCATTGTGTTCAATTGTTTTAAGTAAATTGGTTTTCGAACCAATGGCAATACCAAAACCGTGATTGAAACCGTTTTCGAATTCCTTTGGGTTGTTTTTACCATACGCTTTCAATTCAAATTGTGCATTGGGACCACCCAAATAAGGGGCTGGCGTAGGTATTAAATATTCGGTTAATGCGCTCGTAAAATCGTCAACATAACCTTCTCCATCGGTATATTCACTAAAGGTTTGTTCTGGGTTGTTGTTGTTCGGAATACCTGTATAGAAGTCTGATCCATAGCCATTTATAGATTCATATGTAAAATAGGCATCGCCCGTTTTTCCCGTATAATTACCGTCGTAATAGGAAGTTAAATGAAAAAGAGAAGGCGAAGAATTCCAGGTCAAAAAGTAGGTGGATGTGTCCGTATATAAACTTACGTATGGATTGGTGTGTTCCTTTGGAGTTCGGAACAATTCAAGGTCCAATTCCCCCCGGTTCTTTTTGCCAATAAATTCAATAAAGTCTCCCGAATCAAAGCCACCATCTGCTTCTCCAGAAACATAAATTTGCTGTTCTTTACCGTTGTGGAATAGCTGGAAATGCTTCGGATTTATGGACGATACTGAAATGCCAGCGTCGGTTAAACTTTGTTGTGATATGCGGTAAATACCGTCTTCTCCGATATGAAACTTGTAATATTTTTGGCTGTAATCAATCCATTCGTTTCCATAGGTTTGGCCAAAAGAAACAAGACTTGTTAAAGTCAGAAGTATAGTGATTCCGAATTGCTTCATCTCTTTTTTTGTAGTTATAAGACCAAAGATACTATTATGACTGAGTTTTGCTTGATACATTGCTCGGTAAATCGTCTAATATTATAGAAAAATGATGCGAAAATGTAATTGGGAAATTAGTTCCAATTCTAGGACGATTTCTTTGCTATTTTTGCCTGTAAACAGAGACGCAATGAATAAAGTGGTGCAGAATGCCGATGAGGCAGTCGCTTCGATACAAGACAATATGGTACTAATGCTGGGCGGATTTGGCCTTTGCGGTATCCCAGAAAACTCAATCAATGCACTGGTTAAGAAAGGGGTGAAGGGTCTTACATGCATTTCAAACAATGCAGGTGTAGACGACTTCGGAATCGGATTGATGTTGCAGGGAAAACAAGTCAAAAAGATGATCAGTTCCTATGTTGGGGAAAATGAAGAATTTGAGCGCCAACTACTTTCTGGAGAGTTGGAGGTTGATTTAATTCCTCAGGGAACATTGGCAGAACGTTGCAGAGCAGCGGGGGCAGGCGTTCCAGCCTTTTATACCCCAGCCGGCTACGGAACGGAAGTTGCCGAAGGCAAGGAAACAAGAGAATTTAATGGCCAAATGTACCTTCTGGAACATGCGTTTGAAGCAGATTTTGCGATTGTTAAGGCATGGAAAGGGGATACGGACGGGAATTTGATTTTTAAAGCCACTGCCCGAAATTTTAATCCGATGATGGCTATGGCAGGAAAACACACCATTGTTGAAGTGGAAGAATTGGTTGAACCCGGGGAATTAGATCCTAATTTCATACATGTACCAGGGATATTTGTAAATACCATTTTTAAAGGAATCGATTACGAAAAGAGAATCGAACAACGAACGGTTACTGTTTAATGGAACAAAGTTGTCTTTCGCTAAAGCTTCAGACTATGTATACAGGGATAGAAGGAGATAAGTAAACCAACCATTAAAAAATTGCTACAGTGATAAACTGGTAAATTGATACATTAAAAAATATGTTAGATAAAAACGGAATAGCAAAGCGAATAGCGCAAGAACTTCAGGATGGATACTATGTAAACCTGGGAATTGGTGTGCCAACGCTGGTTGCAAATTATATACCCGAAGGAATGGATTTAACCCTGCAATCCGAAAATGGACTGTTGGGTATGGGGCCGTTTCCAACAGAGGCAGAAGTTGACGCAGATTTAATTAATGCGGGTAAACAAACGGTTACGACGTTGCCAGGATCCGCTTTTTTTGATTCAGCAACCAGTTTTGCCATGATACGAAGCGGTCGTGTTGATTTAACCGTTTTGGGTGCTATGGAGGTAAACGATCGGGGAGATATTGCCAACTGGAAAATACCTGGCAAGATGGTGAAAGGAATGGGAGGGGCTATGGATCTGGTTGCCTCTGCAAAGAACATCATCGTGGCTATGATGCATACCAACAAGGCTGGGCAAAGCAAGTTGCTAAAGGAATGTACCTTGCCAATTACAGGGCTTCAATGTGTAAAAAAAGTAGTGACGAACATGTGCGTAATGGATATTACGGAACGCGGTTTTGAGTTGCGGGAATTGGCCCCCGATGTAACGGTCGAAATGGTGAAAAATGCAACAGAAGGAAACCTGATCGTGGAAGGTGAAATCCCAACCATGAATTTGTAGAAAAATCAACCTGATCTTGCCAAGGAAACCCATGTATTGTTGTTACCTTTGCATTCAATTTTTTCAAAAGACATATTAATGAAAGTAAGCGTTATTGGTGCCGGTAATGTAGGTTCCACATGTGCAGATGCAATCGCCATGCGAAGAATTGCAAGTGAAGTTGTTTTGTTAGACATCAAAGAAGGTTTTGCCGAAGGCAAAGCATTAGACATGATGCAAACAGCTACATTGAATGGTTTTAACACACGAATTGTGGGTAGTACAAGCGACTATTCTAAAACGGCTAATAGCGACGTGGTTGTTATAACCAGTGGTATCCCAAGGAAACCTGGCATGACTAGAGAAGAATTGATTGGCATCAATGCGAGCATTGTTAAAATGGTTACCGAAAACGTGTTGGAACATTCTCCAGAAGCCATTATCGTTGTGGTGAGTAACCCAATGGATACCATGACTTACCTTGCTTTAAAGACCAGCGGTCTTCCAAAAAATAGAATCATTGGAATGGGTGGTATTTTGGATAGCGCACGATTCAAATGTTACTTGTCTATGGCACTTGACGTTCCTGCAAACGATGTTCAGGGAATGGTAATCGGTGGTCATGGCGATACAACTATGATTCCTTTAACTCGATTGGCTTCTTACCAGGGAACTCCTGTAAGCCAAACGTTGGCTCCTGACGCACTAATGAAAGTTGGAGCAGATACAATGGTTGGTGGTAAGACATTAACCGGTTTGCTCGGTACTTCTGCCTGGTATGCTCCAGGTGCAGCCGTTGCATCTTTAGTAGATAGCATTATCAACGATCAAAAACGACTTTTCCCATGTAGCGTTTACCTTGAAGGTGAATACGGACAATCTGATATTTGTATTGGAGTTCCAGTTATCTTAGGTAGAAACGGATGGGAGCAAATTGTTGATGTACAATTGAACAATGAAGAAAAAGTGTTGTTCGAAAAGAGCGCAGAAGCCGTAAGAAACATGAATAGCATTATAGCAGAGATGACCGCATAATAACGGTTAACTCCTGGTTTGAATATAATATCAGGCCATAGCAGAATATATTTACGAACGGAGCCCTTGGGCTCCGTTTTGTTTTAGCTGATTTTCTTAGTACGACAGATTATATTTACCAAAAAATCGGATAGGAAACCTTTCGGGAGATAAATGAAGAAGACGATATACATATTGCGTGATCAGGCCCTGGGCGATGTGTTATGTGTTGAACCCATGTTGACACACTATTTAAACCTGGGTGCCAAGGTGGTATTCATCAGTCGATATGCGTCCGTCTTTAACCAAAAGGAAAACCTGGTATTGGTCGATCGTCCTTCGATATTCCTAAAACTCAAATTGAAATTTTTGAAATCGTTGGGGAATGGCAGGAGAATTATCGATTTGAATAATTCATACGAACAAACGCCAAATTTATCCATACTAGACTCGTACCTAAAACGAGCCGATGTTTCTATATCCAAAAAAAATATTAATCCCAGGTCATTTGATATCCGGAAACAGGGACTTTTTGACAATGGGAAAAAAGTAATCCTGTTCCACATTCAGGCACCCAGTCAAAAATTGAGTTATCGCGATGTGCATGGCGTTAATTGGACTGATCTGGAAAACGGGCTTAATAATCTGGGATACCATTGCGTGGAGTTGATTTCGAACCAATCGAATTATTCGCCTATTCTTAAAAATCATTTTAAACACGATATTCCTGGATTGTTTTCTGCGGTTAACGAGGCTCACTATTTTGTAGGTCTGGATTCAGGTCCTGCGCACATAGCCAACATGCTGGATAAAACCTCTTTTGTGTTTTTTGGTTCCGTAAACCCAGAGTTAAGATTAACCAATCACACCGGATTAATTTTTCAAAATCCATGTGATCGCGCGGGTTGTTACCATCTCACCAAAGGCTATGAAGGCAGCCCATGCGTTTATGAAGATGAGAATACGACTCCACCCTGTTGTACCTTTAAATCAGAACATATTCTCCTGCGTATGGAAGCGTATCTAACCCAGAATTCGACACAATAACATGAGTTACGGAGTACGAATGATGATATGGGCGGGATTGACGTTCGCCGCAATGAATATAGCTGTCAAACTGCTGCCTGGAATTCCATCATCGGAAATCGTGTTTTTTAGAGCCGCAGTATCCCTTATTTTATCAGCTTATTTCGTAAAACGAAAAGGCATTTCTTTTTGGGGGACAAATCATAAAGTGTTGTTGTTAAGGGGGTTATTTGGAACAACTGCCTTAATGCTGCTCTTTTATACGCTTCATGTTTTGCCATTAGCCTCGGCTATGATTATTCATTACTTGTCGCCCATATTTACGGCGTTGATCGCTCATTTTTTCCTTAAAGAACGACTTCGGTTTCCACAGCTGATCTTTTTTGCCATCAGTTTCGCGGGAATTGTTATTATGAAGGATTTTGATACACGTTTAAGCTGGCCTGATGTAACTGCTGGAATAATTGCGGCGGTGCTCAGTGGGGGGGCATACAATTGCATTCGAAGGCTAAAGTTTACGGAAGACAGCCAGGTGATCATTTTTTATTTTCCTTTGGTCGCGTTTCCAATAACATTGGTTTATACGTTGATTGGTCCTGGATGGGTTTGGCCAGATGGTCACCAACTGATCCTTCTTATCATCATTGGTGTTTTGACTCAAATAGCTCAATACTTTCTGACCCGTGCGTACCAATCGGAGGTTGCAAGTAAGGTGGCAGCAGTCTCTAACCTGGGCATAATATATGCCCTTGTTATTGGTGTGGTTTACTTTAAAGAAAAATTTAACCTTATGGGATTATTCGGTATGTTTTTAGTGGTTTTGGGGGTAATATTAAACGTAATCCTACCTCGTTTTACCCGTAAAAAATCCACGACAGTTAGCGAATAAAATCGTGTTACTGGTGTCTAGCAATAAACTCCAAAATATCAGATGCAAATTCTTTGCCTTCTCCATTCATTGGACTGTGCCCCGAATGTTCATAGATAATGAGTTCTTTTTTTGCAGAACTTACTCCATTTACGGCGTCTAACCCCAGTTGCGGAGGCACTACAAAATCATACTTGCCCCATAAGAAAAGTGAAGGTAAGGTGATTTTGTGTAAACTGTCTGTTAATGCAATGTTTTCAATGCCGCTGCTTAAGAGTCGGTTTGCCGTGAAACTCCCAGCAACAGCACCCGATATTGGATCCGTCGGATTACGTAATATAGGCATTTGAATTCCATCATATTCACCTCCTTTTACTTCACTCAATAAGCCTTCTGCTTTATGTCCGTGGCCATTAATTTCGCCACCTATTTCATCCGTTATATTGAGGGTGTCAACGCCTCTGGCGAAGTCAACAATCTCCTTCCATTTATCAACCTCTGTTCCTTTGGCAATTTGGTCTTCTCCAATGGTAATAAACATTTTAATGGCCTCAATATTTAACCTCGGAATGTCGTGAGCACCATCGGCTTCAATCCAACCTTTAAACTGATCTTGCCTGGCTTGAGACATCATGTACTTGGTGCCATACGTGCCTCCCCAACTGTGACCAAATAGAAATAGGCTTATATCACTTCCGTACTGATTTTTTAATAAGGTCACCAACTTATCCAGGTCATCGAGTAATAGGTCCATGTCTAACGTTTCTTTATGACCATTTCCTCTGGAATTGCCTTGTCCGCGTTGGTCCCAATATACCATGGCTACTTCTTTTTCAAGATCTTCAACATAGATTCCACTGCGATACTCCAAACCGTTCCCACCCGGTCCTCCATGAAGAAGAATAACAAATGTTTTGGAGGAGATGTTGCCATAGACATAGGCTGGCATGTCAACACCCTGGTTTCTTAAATATATCACTTCACCCTGACGAAGTTCACTCGCTCCACATGAGCAAAGAAGCAATACGACGATTATGTAATACCAATGCTTAATCATTTGACTTTAGTTTAAAGGTGTGTGTAAACCCAATTTGAAAATTTACGTTGGGGATGATCGCGCCATTATAAGGCAGCATAAAATAAGTCATGGGTTTAATGTAAACGAATACCGGGCGTTCCCTTTTTTTGAAAAAATTGCGGCCGATGGAGTAGGATAGGGAAGGGGCTAGAAAGTGCTGACCAGCAAAACGTATCCGTTTAACCTCACCTTGTTCTACCTTAAACGTTTTACCCGCATTGAAACTTCGCATATAGAATAACCCAGCTCCCCATTCGTGCGTCCATAAAGCCTCAGAATCTCGTTGCCGCTGACGAATGACTTCTGTTCCAATCGACAGGTTGGTTTCCTTTAAAATGTGATTGTACAGATTGACTTGTGGAAGGAATAGGTTTGTTTTATAGACCCTTTTGAGCTTTTTCTTCTTTTGTTTTTCTTTTGTTATTTCTTTCCAGGGGTATTCTCTAGCT
>CAYZWM010000052.1:0-12042 GCA_964482155.1 uncultured Chitinophagaceae bacterium
GCAACATACCATCAGGCACATCGTTGCTCGATATTTTTGGCAGAAACTCAGTCGTCAAATACAGATTCCTACTTATTCAGTCCGTAATTTCCATAGAAAGGGGTAAAAACCACCACATATGGTGATTTCTAAGTCATCTGAGAATCGTAACCTTGGATAACCCAATTTACTGTTATGCCTCGATACTACAATATCAAATTCACTCAGAAGCTTTCGGCCAGTCAAAAAAAACGAACCTTAAATAACCTTGTCAAATTACGTGCTCAACTAAAAAAGGAAATTCCAACAAAAGATTCAGACGAAACACTGGTGCTTGGAACCTGGAATATTCGCGAATTTGGTCGCAGACCACCGAAGTTTAAACGTCTTTATGAAAATCTGTACTATTTCGCAGAAATCATATCTCGTTTTGATTTAGTAGCGGTTCAGGAAGTTAATGATCTTGGTGACCTGGAAGACTTGATGTATATCCTTGGCAATGACTGGGAATACATTGCTACCGATGTTAGTGACCAACGCGCTGGTGGGAATGGAGAACGTATGTGCTTTATCTATGATACTCGTAAAGTGAAATTTAAAAATGTGGCAGGCGAAATCGTGTTACCGGCAAACCTCCTTATTAGTAAGACCGAACTGGAGTCGAAAGGAAAGAAAGTGGTTGCTGGAAAACAATTTAGACGAACCCCGTTTGTCGTTAGTTTTCAAGCCGGATGGTTTCGATTTGATCTCTGTACAGTTCACATCTATTATGGAACCGATAGTGGCCCCAAATTGCAAGAGCGCATTGGAGAGATTAATGCCATTGCATCATACATGAGTAAGAGAGCCAAAAATGTGGCAAAAACGAATGAAGAAATCACAACCATCTTGCTAGGCGATTTTAATATAATGCGCCCCGGACATAAAACGATGGACGCCTTGTTGGATAATGGCTTCGATGTGCCTATGTCTCTTCGGAAACAGAGCAATATGAATTTGGACAAATTCTACGATCAGATTGCGTTTTTTGGTAAAAAGAAAATTGTAAAACTCAAGGATGAGGATAGTAATCCCGACAAAGAGAGTGCCGGTGTTTTTCAAATTGATAAAGAGATCTATAACGACTGGTCTTTGTACGAAGATGATATGAGGAAAACGAAAGGCGGTAAAGGAAAAAGAGATGCGGCCTTAGAGAAATATTTTAAAAACTGGCGAACCTTTCAAACCTCCGACCATCACTTAATGTGGGTGCAGCTTAAAGTAAATTCGTCAACAGAATATATTAACGAGCTTCGACAAAAGTATAACTAAACCGAATAAACGTGCTCTGGGGAAAATTTAACTAGAGGCTAGGTTGCTTACTGTTGCTGGATGCGTGAGATATTCTGACCCGCTACCACCTCCAGGTTAATTAGTATCTCATCCCATCGTCACAATAGACCGGATTATCATCGGAATTTTCTGAAAATAACTAAAGTCAATTCTGAGCTTGTTCAATTCCGATAAGAATGCTTGTTTGCGCGCCATTTGAAATATTGGTGTTTATGAATGCAGCTCGTAGAAAATTTCCGTCCGTGTTAGAACCGTGGTCAATTGACGAATATTATAGGTATATGTTGATGACAAAGGCGATGTGCATTCAGACAGATTCGCGCATTCTCCCATCAGAAATAATGAAAAAAGTAGTGGCATAGAATTGTTAAGAGCAACTGGGATATTAAAAACTATTCGGGCCATATAGTAAAGTGGGGAGGTCATTCGATAGAGTCCCGCAAATCATCGAATAAGTACCATCCTGGCCTTTATTCGATGCATACATTCGTACTATGAACAAAGCAACTAAATATGCCTTTCTGGTTTTCCTCGGAACAACTGGATTAAATACCAACGCACAAACTACCTATTTCACAGGTTTTGATACGTATGACGAGAAAAAAAACTGGGTGGAATACCAAACAGGAAAAACCATTACAGGTTGGTCGGTTATGTCTGGAGGAAATTCAGCTCCGAACCGGATAATTAATACGGCACCCACTGGCGATGCAAATAAGGATTCGCTCGTGGATTGGTATGTTTCCCCCAAGTTTGACTTTAGCAAGGGCGGGTCCATCGATTCCGTATCCTATAATTACTTCTCATATTTTGGAACCCACCTTTCAGAGCAATCGGTAGGCGTTTATGCCTTGTCTGGATCACCAGACCCTTCCCTGGCAACGTCCGTAACTCTACTCGCAGATTTTACCCCATTTTATTCCGGTGATGTGAATCACTGGATAGATACAGGTGGTTTTACCGTACCCATTTTAACCGATGAAGCGTATATCGCCTTTAAATTCGTCGCCATAGATGGCTGGTCTTCCATCTCGTTTGACGATCTAAAAATAACGATGAATAAGACCGTTGGAATTGAAGACATTGATCCTCAATTGAAATTGATCTCTGTTTATCCAAATCCCTCAAATGGAGAATTGCGACTTCGTATTCCATCACAACAGAATAGGTTTGAGAACTACGCAATGGACGTGTTCTCGATGCAAGGCAAAAAACTGTGGGGTGCCAAAGTCAAGACCAACTCCTCTATTTCGTTGGACTTGCCGAAAGGTAATTATTTCTATAAGATCACAAATGAACAAGGGACCGTTTGCGTGGTGAATAAATTAATCATTTTAGAATAGTAGGAAGCCTACTAATCATTACCACATGTGCTCCTAAACCTGGCGATCCGTTGCGGTTAGCCAGTGAAGACAATCCGTATATTTGTCATTGGTTAATAGATCGGAATCCAACGTGCATAAACACACTCAACTTTTTACGGTTCTTGTCATCCTTCTTGTAGGGGGCTGCCAAAATTCAAATAATAAGTCAACCCAGGACGTGTTATTTGACTTGTGTGAAAAATATGAAGTGCCAGCTGCGTCCCTAGCGGTAATGACAAAGGAGGGTGTCACATTCTACAGCTATGGGAAAAATCATCACGGCAATCTGGTGGATGAACACACCATATTTGAGGGAGCGTCGCTAAGTAAAACGGTTTTGTCTCAGGTGGTTAATCAAAGCCTAACCGAATGCTTGGATACTTCCTGTAGCCTGACAGATTTGCAGGTTTCAACACGTGCTTTAGATGAATTTTACGATCACAAACTTTCAAAGAAACAACTGGATCAGCTCTTAGCTATTAAAGTCCGCCAACTGTTGCAACACACATCGGGTATTGATGCTATTCTTGAAAATAAGGTCGAAACGTTAGACACGTTTTCGTATTCCGAAAACGGCTATTTGCTTTTGCAGTTTGTTTTTAACGAGGTGAAGGGTAAAGAGTTTATCGAAACCCTACCCCAGGGTGTTTTGGATCAACATTTTCACTTTGTGTGGCAAGACGCTATGGAACGGAATTATGTGGATGGTTTCCTATCCCTGGGAGTACCAGATCGCCCAATACGACATTATACCAAAGTGAAAAGCAATGGGTCTTTGCTGTGCTCAACGGAAGGGTTAACCGATTTTTTGCGAATTTTGGATTCCAGTTTTATAACTGAAATGTATAGATCAAGGAGACCGATAAATCATAATTATCCAGGCCTGTCGTGGGGTAATGGAATAGGCATTGAGGATAACGAAACGTCAAGTTACCTATGGCAATGGGGGAATAACTATTCGTACAACGGTGTCCTCATGGTTGATGTTAAACGAGACCGTGTTATGGTTTTGTTAGCCAACAGTGTTAGCTCACGGAAGATTTTTGAGCAAATGGCATGTCACGTTTTTGAAGAAAACGACTTCGAATCGTTCGATTACGTTTGGTAGAGACCCCCTTTTTATTTCGAAAATGGAGACCGCAAAAAGCGGTTTCAACCTCATGGAGATTCAAACCGCTCTTATATCAAATACGTCAGATCGAAGAGTCAACTGAAATAAGCCTTATCTGTGTCTTTGGTGTAAGCTTCTACAGCTTAACAAACTTCTTTGTCTGCCATTGAAAATCTGGAGTATCGAAACTGATATACCACATGCCACTGGCAAGTTCTTATTAGGAGGTTATTAAACACCTAAAAAACGGACATGTTCTTGAGGCGTTGGCAGCCGACAAACGGATTTATTTTCGAACCAACGATGTCGATTTTTGGCAACTACGTCATAGACTAAATCCCGAAGCCTTCTTGGGAAAATACGTAGAAAACGCAGCCAGGAATACGGCTGTTTTAAACTCGGGGTCAAACTCAACGCCGCCGAAGACTTAACCGAAAAATGATTGCCGTCCCACAGAACGAGTGAATCTACCTCATGTTTGAATGCGTGTTTAGCAAAAAAATCCTGGCAAAAATCAGACTGGAGGGATGCAAATCGAATGCGCTGATCTTTTTCATTGCGTAGCACAAAATCTACCCAATAACTACATAACGTGCAATGGCCGTCGAAAAAGAGGATTGGACTATTTTTTGGTAACATGGATTTAAAATTTAAATCCAAGCCCTACTTTATAATAGACATTCTCCATGACCATGTCCAATTCAACCCCATTGCCAAATGCTTTAGAACTTTGGCTAAAACCAATACCGCCACTGATAAAGTTTCTATACGCCAGCCGATACTCCAGGTTTGCTTCAGCGGTATAGTTCAAATAAAACGATTTTATATCCGATGATTTGTACGCTTGAATTTCTTGATTTGGACCAAAGGAATGCGCATAATTGACACTGTACATATAGCCAATTCCTGTGCTTACAGAAGGCCTTAAAGTCCATCGATTACGTTGTAATGCATAACTAAGACTAAATGGAATTTCTACCGTCTTAATCTGGTTGCTGATGTGCTCTGTTCGTCTAGCCCAGATTGTGTCTGTGGTTTCATCATAAAAAGGGATCCAATCATATTCAAAGGTGCTGTCAGTTGCTTCCCATGTACCCGTTGCATTGTTAAATACCACGCCTCTTCCCAGAAACGTACTGTCAAGTTTCCAATCTAAAAAGCGATGCGTTATTTCTTCGGGAATATCGCGTGTAAATACCCGTGTTTCGTTAAACGAACATTTTCGCAAACCACTACCGAATGCCCAGTTAGACTTCGTTCTTTTTTCGAAATTGATGCCGATGCATTGAGAGTTACTTGAGCTAGTCCTGTAATCGTCCATGGGGAAATTGTCTCGAATAAGAGGCGTTCCATTGCTAACATACAACTCGATTCTCCATCCCCTGGAAGACATAGCATTTGGGGGTATAGGAATCGGATTTAGTTGAGGTTTAACTTCATTTTTTAGATCTTCCAAAAAGGGATACGCAAAGACCTTGAGGGTATGAGGTTCAAACTGTTTCCTTACCGAAACCTCTTCATCTGTATTTCTGGCGAATGATTTTTTATTCGTTTTTATAGATGACTTGTCATTGGAAACTTTTGGGCTTTTTGGATACTCTTTCTTTGGTGTATTGATAGGCGGTTCGGGTTGAACAACCTCTGGTTTAGGATAGTTCATTCCATCAGAAATTTCTAGATCAAAGCGTTCGATCGTCTTAGTCGATTTTGTTAGAACGTCATCAATCTGTTCCTCGATAGCAATCGGTGTTTGTGCCATCTCTGTTGGCGCCACAGGGTGGTTTTGGAAGTAGACCACACCCAATACAGATACAACGCTCGCTGCAGAGAGAGCAATTGCGCTCTTTATAATAATGATCTTAGTATAGGCGGCCTTTACGCCAATGTTGGCTTTTGCCCATAGTGATTTGTTAAAGGCGTATTCCTTTTTCCCTATGAGTTCCCGTGCGATTTTATCAAATTCGTTTTCCATTCGCTTTCTATTAGGATTTAACTCTAACCATTCTTAGTTCCGTTTTTTTTAACATCTCTTTAAGATTTTTTCGGGCAAAATGAAGGTGAAACCTTGAACTCGCTTCCGATAAGTCTAATATGCCTGCTATTTCCTGATGGCTATAACCATCAATGACAAACAGGTTGAATATTTCCTGTTGTGGGTATTGTAGAAGGGAAATTTTGTAAAGCAAATTGTCCACTTCAATTTTGTGATTCAAATGATCAACTGAAGGACCCACAAAATGGTCGTAGTCATCACTTCTATGCATTTGTTCATCAATGTTATACATTGCCTTCTTTTTCCTTAATTCATCAATGTTTTTGTTCACCGTGACTCGTTTAACCCAATATATAAGGGGTATGTTTTGATCTCTTTTCTTGAGTGATGTGGTAATTTTTACAAAACAGTCATTTAATATTTCTTCAGCGTCTTCCCTCGTTTTCTGGTAACGCATGCAGATTCCCATCATATCGTTAAATAGATACCTGTACAGTTTTTCGAGGGATTTCTCGTCCCGTTTAATGCACTTTTTTACTATGTTTTCGATATCCTTCACCGGGTCTCTGCTATTTCTTCTGCTTTCTCTTCTTTCTTTATAAGTGAACAGGAGCAAATCTTTCCTTTTTCTACTTCGTCAACCTCATAGTTGGGTAAGGTTTTTTCTCTAAAGTAGGTTACGTTTAGTTTCCAAACTTTTTGCTCAGGGTGGGCCTGATTGTGTTTTGTAAGTTGATATCGACAAAAGGGTTGCCTAATATTTTTGTTTTTAGAGCGGATGAGGTTTTCTCCCAACTTCCGCCATTTCGCGTTCTTGTATTGGTATACAGCCCATTCGGGTTTGCTGTAATCTATGAGTGATTCGGGGTTTAGTAAGTCAATCGTGTCACCTGATTCCGTGATGGCTTCATAGACAAACCAACCATCTCCTTTAAATACTGTTGGAGCGAACATTCCCCAATTTTGACTTAAACCTGAAACTAATCCGATGGGTTTAACCACGTTTCTAATGGGTGATGGAATCGTTGCTACATTGCCAATATTCCATATTAGGCTAATAAAAATAGCGGTAATGGCTACTTTCTTAGCTACGGAACTCAACGTGTATGATGTCTTGTTAATAGGTGGATTAGTAAATGCCCTGAGGCTATCCCATAAGCGTAGTTGACCAACTCGGTGTGCTAATTTTTCAAACGGAGTAATAAATCGGTCAGGCCATAAACCTATCATGGCTACAATGGAAATGATATGAAAATAACCCACTTGCATAGTCAATCCAATTCCAACATGTAGTGCCGTCAAGGAAACTATAAACAGGCCCCTGAAAATGTTGGTTCGAAAAGGGATAAGCAGAAGCAAGGGGGCAATCAATTCGAGATATATGGTGCCGAAAGTGAGAAACTTAAGTAACTCAGGATAGGGGTAGATGAGTTTAGATAGTGGGTAAGCCATTTGGTCAATGCTGAATGCATAGTACAATGCGGTGCCCTCGCTATACCATTCCGCTGAATGCTTCATCATGGCCGTAAAGAAATATACACTGAACAACAGCATAACGTAGCCCACATTGCCCAGGCTAAAATATCGGAGTTGTTCGGGTTTCTTATTTCCGTACCCATCTATCGACCAAATCTTGCCCAGGGGTAAGAAAATGGCCCAAAACAGAAGAAGTCTCAATAAATCATCGCCTCCCTGTAAGACCAGCGGGTTCCTATTTTGAACTGATAAAAGTAGAAAAAAGCATAGGAAGGTTGATAACCGGGTTTTATACCCTAACAACATGCTAAAAGCGCAGACATAAGCCAGAAGAAACAAACACGTTTGAAACCAAATCGACCCATTCATGGCGTGTATGCTTATGGAAAATTGGCCAAAATAATTGCCGCCGTGCATGAGACCAAGCGGAAGTACGCCTTGATTGCTGTAAAACGCTTCCAGATCGCTGAATCGAACCGAAATATCACCCAATAGAACCAAAGCCAGAAATATCCGGAACAATGCAATTGCCCGGATATCCAGTGTAAAAATGGTGTGTAGGTATTTCTTAATATGTATTGCTATTTTTTGCATCTAGTATACAACACTATGAGGGCCGCTTAGTAGTCATAAGCGGCCTCATAAAAAAAATATTTGTGTTGTTTGATTTTAGTGTGAAAGCCAAAAGCACATCTATTATTTAACGGGTCGTATTTCCTCCTCGAGTCATACTTCCTCCAGTAGTATTACCTCGAGTGGTTGTACCCCAAGTGGTGTCTTTGCCACCGGTTGTACCCCAATCACTTGCACCACCTGTCGTGCTCCAAACGGTATCTCTACCTCCTGTGCCGTTTCCTCCAGTAGTCGTTCCCCAAATGGTATCTCTACCTCCTGTACTGTTTCCACTTGTAGTGGTTCCCCAATCGCAGCTTCCACCGTCCGAATCTCCACCATCTGTGTTTCCCCAATCGCTTCCGCCATCAGATGTCCCTCGTGTGGTAGAACCACCATTAGAAGTAGAACCACCACCTGTAGTATAGCCTCCAGTAGTCGTTCCAGTAGGAAAGTCATCCGTACATCCTACCATAAAAAGTAGGCCGATAATCACTGCTCCATAAGATAATTTTTTGATATTCATAATCTTTCAAATATTGTTGTTTGATTAGGTATACGCGAAATACAGAGTCAGTGTTAGAAATACATATGTAATATGTTTGTCAAGGAATTTTTCGATTAAATTCCCTGACAACAAAGAAGGGTGCCCCAATATAGAATGAGCGTTTTTAGATTTAAACAATTTGAGGTCGTACAGAACCAGTCGGCTATGAAGATTGGTACAGACGGAGTTTTGCTCGGTGCCTGGGCCAAACACCCTAATCCTCACCATATTCTTGACGTTGGAACCGGCACAGGATTAATCGCCCTGATGTTGGCGCAGCGATTTTCGCATGCGAAAATCGCGTCCATTGAAATTGAAAAAGGTGCTTTCGATGAAGCCACGTATAATCATAAGAACTCTCCATTCTCAAATAGGCTGAGTCAGACTCACATCGATTTTAAAAAATATGAATCCAACCAAACATTTGACCTCATTGTGTCTAATCCACCCTTTTTTGAAAATGCACTGGTATCTGAAAATAAAACTCGGTCAATAGCCAGACACACGGATTCATTATCTTACGTAGAATTAATCAATGCGTCTGCCAGATTGTTAAACAAGCAAGGGAATTTGACCATCATTATTCCGACAGATGTCGAAACTCAATTGATCCAAGTTGCTCAAACCCGTAATTTGTTTCCAAATAGGATACTGCATGTGAGAGGTAGGGCTGATTTACCCATAAAAAGGAGCTTACTGGAATTTAAGTTCGAAGAAAGGGAGGCGGTTGTAGACGAGCTAATCATAGAGCAGGATCGTCATGTTTATACCCAAGAGTACATCGCGCTAACCAACAAATTCTATTTGAAAATGTAGTTCTCAGTACAATCGAACAATGTTTATACTATCTTGAAACGTACAGCTGCTAACCCATAGGTCTCATCCGATACAACCCAACTCCTGCCCGTTTCACCACCTCAATCATAGTTGCTCCAATCGATTTTGTTCATGAAATGCCGCTCAAGCCTCGTCCATTGAGACTCGGATTTCCATCTTCCGCGGCCATAGGCATACCGAGCCTTTCGCCAATTGTGGTAGAGGTCGTAATTCACCTTGAGATAATAAATGCCCACCAGGAGGTAGTTTTTTCTGGTTTTGCCGCCCGTCAAGTGCATTTCATTATAAAAGTGATTAAATGTTCGGTCGATCACCTGTAAATCGCCGTCTTTAATCAGGTAGTCTAGATCATATACGTTTGGCCATCGACTTTCATTCATGCCAATTTCGTAAATCAATTTTGGGGGAACCCCAAGGGCTAAAGCAACCGAGTCTGCAAAATCAAGAATGGAGGGATGAAGCACAAAAATCATGTTGGAATCGAAGCACTGGTTTAATGAAATAGAAATGGAGTCATTTACCGTGCTGTCACAATCGCATGGTATGACCTGAATTTGAAAACTCCCTTTTTGACCACTGGGTAAAATAGAGTCTTTTAGGCTTTGAGCTGGGCTCAAGCCGATTATCAATCCGTTTAAAAGAAGTAAAATGATTAGTCTATGCATTCCAAATTCCAGAACAAACATACCTTTTTCTCGAACTTACCATCCCATCCATTGGCCCACACGATTTTTTCGCTTGTTCAAACTGCCAATCATAAAAAAGGAGTTCGACGTTAAAACATCAGCAGTCTCAACCTTTTCCTTTATCACACCCTCACTGTTGATGTAATTGGAATGGATCAAATAATAATCACTGCCCAATTTAGTGACAAAACCGGTGTGAAAATCCAGGCCAATGATAAACGTACTGCTATCGGGTTGTTCCGATAAGTAGTCGCGCACCTTATCTAGTGAATTGGTTTTGATAATATCCGTGCAATACGCATTAATAAGCACAGAAGACGCCTGTTGGGCCATCCAAACTCGTTTAATGTCGTAGCCTGTTTGTTTCATTACCGTCGTCAAAAAATAACCGCAGGCTATATATCCTTCATTCGGCGTTTGAGTGACCCCATTAAAGTCCCAGGTTGTTCCAATCCAGTATGCCGGAATTTCGTTGTTGACCACATTGTACAATAAACCACGAGCCGCCGAGTAGTCTGCCGTGTCAACACCCGTTTTACGCAAATTTAAACTGTCCAGATAATGGGTATACGGAATAAGACTATCAGGGGGAGAATATTCTTGAATAGATTGTTCTTCCTGTGATTTTACCCCACAATTTACCTGGCTTGTAAATAGAAGAAGACAAAGAAAAAAGGGAACAAGTTTTTGAAGTGGCATGTAAAGGACTTTATTCCTTAACGAAACGCACCACTGACTTCGTATTTTGATCAACCAATTCCATAAAATAAAGGCCATTGGCTAAATGACTCACATCGATGGTTACCAGCAAGCCGTGTTCACCCTCAAGGGTAGATTCTGAAATAAGCTTTCCGGTGACGTCAAAAAACCGATAGGACGTATATGACGTACCAAATGAAGCCACGTGAACTACATTTTTTGCAGGATTGGGATAGAGTAGCACCTGGGCTTCATAATCGCTGCGATGGTGCACTTCATGGGTTGCTAACACCCACAAATTGGGGTCAAAGACAATAGAGTCTACCGGAAAAGAAACCTCAACGGTCTCAGAATGACTTGTTGATGTAGGATTTAAAACATAGGACACCGAATCCGTTCCGTTTTTAAACCGAATTTCAATGGGCATTTCAAAAAAGTCAATATTCGAATTGGTAGTTTGTTGAATAGATAGGTCGACAAACTGACCTCTCTGCTCCCAATTAATGTTGTAGTGTGGATTGCCCGTACCGTAGAACCAATCATCAAAAAAAGTCGTCAAATCCTTTCCCGAGGCCGCAGTCAGGTGATGTTGCAAGTCCTCAGTACGAGCAAAACCATAGGCATTATTTTGGTCGGATACGTAGTTTTTTATGGCCGTAAAAAAGGCAGAATCCCCAAGCTGCCAATGAAGCATACGTAGAAGCTGAGCACCTTTGTTGTACGTTAAATGAGAGCTGAATAAACGATCACGTGTAAGCGTATCTAGGACAAAAACGGATTCCGTAGGTTCTCGAAGTGCGCGTTCTTGACTTCCCAACTGCGTATTTCTCCAGGTCGTTTCGTCTTGCAAACGTTGCCTAGCCACAAGGGTGAAATAGGTGGCAAATCCTTCATTGAGCCACAGATGCGACCACGTTGCGCAGGTTACCTGATCGCCAAACCATTGATGCGCCAATTCATGGGCGATTAAACCGAAATTCCAGGCACCCATAAAACTCATAGTTTGGTGCTCCATTCCTCCACCTCGAAGAAACTCGGCGTGCCCATATTTCTCATTCATAAACGGATACGGACCCAACAACGAATCAAACAATTGCATAATGGGTATGGTCTTCTTTACAGGAATCTCCATAAACGGCTTGCTCTCCGGAAAAACGAAGTTTAATATGGCCAAACTGTCCCCGTTCGAAAAGTGGACCCAATCGGTAAATTCAACATAATCCGTTACCGCTGTTGCAACTAAATAAGTGGCAATAGGGTATCGGTGTTTCCAATGAAAAGTGAGTTGGGAATCGGTGGGTTCGGTTACCGATTCCAGGCTGCCA
Organism: uncultured Chitinophagaceae bacterium; assembly: GCA_964482155.1. Lineage (GTDB taxonomy): Bacteria > Bacteroidota > Bacteroidia > NS11-12g > UBA9320 > UBA987. The sequence goes on from CAYZWM010000052.1 coordinate 11,962, forward strand.
ATACCAGCAGCTTTGTTGCCTTTCGGTACGGTTACAAACATGTCTAACGAATCTATTTTGTCCGTTAAACCTTGTTTACAT
>CAYZWM010000052.1:12069-19569 GCA_964482155.1 uncultured Chitinophagaceae bacterium
AAATCGAAGGCGATGAACTCATTGCACGCCCCGTTTCACGTTGGTAACTTCGTTGTGGGTTGTTTGTAGGATCTCCGCTGTAGTAAATCGTCACTGAATCCATTTTGGCAACAGGAATCAAAGACGCAAATGAAATGGTCAATACATTCTCACTATGTGTGAACGTTTGGTCCTGCCCCATATAACGAACCGAATCTACGGATAAAGAGTCCGTAAAGTCAAATTTAAGCTCATTGAACGAAGGTGTTTCAGGAACAAAATAACTCGTTACAAATCCATTCATGTGGCGTTGCCTGGGATCTATAAATAGGTGTAAACGGTGATAAACTATGTTGTAATTATTTCCAACGTTCGATTTTTTTCCCAGAGATTGACTGAATAGGGAATTATTCCCAAAACTTGATTTAAGTTCCGATTCACTGGTTTGACCAAACCCAAACAGCGCAGAAGCCATTATTCCAAGAAATAGCAGATATCGGAAAGCCATATTAGGTGCAAGATAAACCAAAAAAGGACGGTGTACGAACACGAATTTGTAAGAAAATATAGATAAGGAATTGTTTGTGACACTATAGACATAATTACGGGCTAAAGCTCTAATTTTGCCGCTATAAACACAGTTAAATGTCGAATAAAATAACAATCAGTAACGGTCAGTTAAACGTACCATCAACTCCAATTATTCCTTTTATTGAAGGAGATGGGATTGGAGCAGATATCTGGAAAGCATCTCAACGGGTTTTTGATGCCGCAGTTCAAAAAGCATACGGCTCAGAACGAAACATTCAGTGGAAAGAGGTTCTGGCTGGTGAGAAGGCGTTTAACCAAACGGGAGAGTGGCTTCCACAGGAAACACTCGATACGATCAGCGAATATTTAGTGGCCATTAAAGGGCCGTTAACGACACCAGTTGGTGGTGGAATTCGATCGCTTAATGTAGCGTTAAGACAAAAATTGGATTTGTACGCATGCGTACGTCCAGTGCAATATTTTGAAGGTGTTCCTTCTCCAGTGAAAAAACCAGAATTGGTAGACATGGTTATCTTCAGAGAAAATACGGAAGATATTTATGCTGGAATTGAGTGGAAACATGGTACAGCTGATGTTGAAAAGGTGAAAAATTTCTTGATCAATGAAATGGGTGTAACCAATATTCGTTTCCCAGATTCAAGTTCGTTGGGTGTTAAACCCGTGAGTAAAGAAGGAACTGAGCGATTGGTTCGAGCGGCTATGGAATACGCTATAGCAAATAACCGAAAATCTGTAACTCTGGTGCACAAGGGAAACATCATGAAGTATACCGAGGGCATGTTTAAAGAGTGGGGATATGAATTGGCCAAAAACGAATTTGGCGCTGTTGATTATGAAGGTGGACCATGGCAGGTAATCGACAATAACGGCAATCAAATTATTGTTAAAGACGTGATCGCTGATGCATTCTTGCAGCAAATACTTCTTCGACCTTCAGAATACGATGTAATTGCTACCCTGAATTTGAACGGCGACTATATTTCAGACGCACTGGCAGCGATTGTTGGTGGAATTGGAATCGCTCCAGGGGCAAACATCAACTATACAGAAGGTAAAGCCATATTTGAAGCGACACATGGTACAGCTCCAAAGTATGCGGGATTGGATAAAGTGAATCCGAGTTCAGTTATTCTCTCCGGCGAAATGATGCTCAGGTATATGGGATGGACAGAAGCAGCTGACCTTATTCTGAAAGGATTAAACGGAGCCATTACTTCTAAACGAGTAACCTACGATTTTGAACGTTTGATGGACGGAGCAACGTTGCTTAAATGTTCAGAGTTTGGAGAAGAAATAGTGGCACATATGTAGTCCTACTTCAACACGATATAATGAACCCAAACCTTACGGTTTGGGTTTTTTTTGCGTGAAACACACGGCCATATGACAACAGTTTTCGGGTTATGATGTCTCTAATCCCTTTAAATAGGAAGTATAAAAGAATAGTACCACACCATTGACTACCCGATAGAACGGTATGCCGATTTCGAAAAACAAATCAACGGCAGCTGACTTTAACAAGGGCGCCATTTTGCTGAAGAAGATATAGCCTCTGAGCTTGTACTGGCTTGGAACGGAGCATTTGTCTGCTTCGGACCCCAATGGTCCTGTTTACGGTTAAATCATAAAACTTTATTTCCTGTGGGGAAATATGCAAAGCTTCACGGTAGATTATTTTTGTACTTTTACCCGCATTAAATTCCAAATATGAGAACAGTAGGACTAAGTATTTTATTAGTAATGTGGTCTTTTTGGGCAGACGCTCAAATTACTCAAACAGTTACCGGTCGTGTTATCGACGCGGATACCAAAGCAGGTTTGCCAGCAGCAACAATTCTTGTCGAAAGTGCTCAGGGTTTAGGAGCGACAGCAGATGAATTAGGCTATTTCGAAATTGTTGATGTACCCATTGGTAGACATAAGTTTAGCATCGATTACGTGGGGTACGAATCCGTTGTAAAAGACAATATAATGGTAACCAGTGGAAAATCCGTAAACATGACGATCCAAATGGTGGAAGCTACCAATGTAATGGGGGCTGCAGTTGTCAAATTGAAAAAGTCTAAGGTTCGAAGTAATAATGAAATGGTTTCCGTCAGCAGCAGAACATTCGATGCGGAAGAAGCTGAACGTTACCCGGGCAGTAGACAAGATCCAGCCAGAATGGCTCAAAACTATGCCGGTGTTGCAGGTACAGACGATCAACGAAATGATATAGTGGTTCGTGGAAACTCACCACTCGGATTATTATGGAGAATGGAAGGCATTGATATATTCAATCCAAGTCACTTTGCAGTGGCTGGAACTACAGGAGGGCCAATCAGTATGATCAACAACAAAGCCGTTGGTAATTCCGATTTTATGACAAGCGCATTCCCGGCAGAATATGGAAATGGAATTTCTGGGGTTTTTGATTTGAAACTTCGAAATGGTAACTATAATAAAGCCGAATACACTGGGCAGTTTGGACTGTTTGGTACGGAATTGATGGCGGAAGGCCCAATCAACAAAAAGAAAAAGTCAAGCTTCCTTGTTGCTTATCGATACGCAACCTTCGATATATTTAATCGACTGAACATTGACCTGGGTACAGATGCAATACCAAGATATCAGGATTTGAACTTCAAGTTGAACTTCCCAAATAAGAAGGGCGAGTTTTCGATTTTTGGATTGGGCGGATTAAGTTCGATCGACATTGTTTTTAGTGATGATGCGGCTCCTACGGAAGAGCTTTACGGGTTGAAAGACAGGGATCAATATTTTAGAACTAATATGGGTGTAGTTGGGGCAACGTGGAAACGTCGCCTGAATAACAATAAGTCATTGAACCTGGTTATCGCACACAACGTTCAACAAGTCAATTCTGACCACGATAAGGTTTTTAGAGACTCGTCCGTATATACAGATGTGTCGTTGTGGCCAGTCAAACGATCAGATATGCAGCATGGTAAAACCACGTTTCACGGATCGCTTAATAAGAAATTCAGCTCGCGAAGTAACCTGAAAGTGGGAGTAATCGCCGATATGTACAAATTGAACTATTTAGACAGCGTACGAAACGAAATTGATTCTACCTGGTCAGAAATTCTAAATACCCAAAGCAGTACGTTTATGGCACGAGCCTATGCCAGCTGGAAATATCGAATTACCTCAATGCTTACGTTAAATACAGGTGTACACTTCTTGCATTTCAACCAAAGCAACACCAACCTGGTAGAGCCAAGAATTGGTTTAAAATGGAGAAGAAAACCAGCCGAAACCTGGGCATTGGGTTATGGTATGCATAGCCAGATTCAACCGTTATATGTCTACAATTCAATTTTCGTAGATTCGGTTTCCAATACCTATGCTGAGCACAATGCCAATATTGGGCCAACTCAAAGTCACCATCTGGTGGTATCTTTTGAACGCGTCGTAAAAAAGAACCTACGTATACGCGCGGAAGCTTATTATCAGCAGTTGTATAATGTGCCTGTTGAAATGCTATCAAGCTCATTTTCCCTGGTAAACCAGGGGTCTGGTTTTCAACGATTTTTTCCTGACGCATTGCAAAACACCGGTACGGGTACCAATAAAGGGGTTGAATTGACCATAGAAAAGTTCTTCAGTAAGAGTTATTACTTCATGGTAACTGGGTCTTTCTATGACTCACGGTACAAGGGCAGCGACGGAGTTGATCGGAACACGGATTTTAATGGGAAGTACATCGTTAATGGATTGTTTGGCTATGAGCATAAATACGGAAACGGGGGTAAAAATGCGCTGATTTTTGGTACCAAGTATACCGTTGGTGGAGGTAAGCTCTATTCGCCTATTGATGTTGTGGCCACTCAGAACGATGGTTCTAATGTAATTATCATTGATTCAGAGCGTAACACCTTACGATTTGACAATTATAATAGACTCGACATTAAAGTGGGAGTTCGAATCAATACACAGAAGACAACACATGAAATTTCATTTGATATTGCCAACGTAGCAAATACCCAAAACGTGTTAAAAAACAGTTATGTAGACGACCTTGAGAATCCGGGGTCTAAAGTTATTGTTAAGGAATATCAACTCGGATTTTTCCCAAATTTCTGGTATAAATTTAGCTTTTAGAAATGAGCTGGTTTGACATAGGTAGCCGATGGATACTCCCCTTTATTTTGGTGGTATGTGGCTGTCTGCCCAATGATGCCCAATGTCAAATTTATGAGGGTAAAACACTGACAACCGATTCCACCACGTATGCAAACGTATATGTAAAAACGATTCACAGTGATTCGCTGAGCAGTACCTATGCCATTTGGGTAAAGCAGGGCGTCAGGTCGCATATGCACGAGAGGCATACTGAAGTAATTACGGTACTGCAGGGTAAGGCTGAAATGGTTGTGGGCGACGAAAAACAAACCATTAAAAAGGGAGACGTGGTCATTATACCAATGGGAACGGCTCATTCAGTGGTTACCACAAGCCGAAAGCCGTTACTGGTTATATCGATTCAGGCACCTCAATTTTTAGGAAAAGATCGCATTTGGATAAAGGATAATAACGAATGAATACGGAGTCATTTATACGGTATGATGCAGAACATCTGTCGGATGAAGAAATGCGTAAGCGTGCTTCAGAATTCTACACACGATTAAACAAGCGCAGAACCGTTAGACAGTTCTCCGATAAACCTGTTCCAAAGGACGTTATCGAAGATATAATTAAAGCAGCGGGAACTGCACCCTCGGGTGCACATAAGCAGCCCTGGACGTTCTGTGTAATCGGAAACCCTGAGCTAAAGTCAAAGATTCGAGTTGCAGCGGAAGAAGAAGAGCACGAAAACTACCACGGTAGGATGTCAGAAGAGTGGATTAAAGATTTGGTTCCATTCGGAACAGATTGGAAAAAACCGTTTCTGGAAACCGCACCCTGGTTGATTGTCGTTTTTCGAAAAGTGTATGATATGGACGACGGCGTTAAACGTAAGAATTATTATGTTCAGGAGTCCGTTGGCATTGCATGTGGAATGTTATTGACGGCTATTCATCAAGCAGGACTAGTCTCGTTAACCCATACCCCCAGTCCAATGAATTTTCTGGCCGAGCTCCTGGAGAGGCCTATAAACGAAAAACCATTTTTATTAATTCCAGTGGGACACGCAGCAGACGAAGTGACGGTTCCAGACCTCAAACGCAAGTCGATTGAAGACATTTCAACCTTCTATTAGTGATGTTTAATACAGATACACCTGTACACCGATTACATACTTCTTTTTTGGATAAACAAGATGTGGCTTTGTTTATGAAACGCGATGATCAAATTCATCCATTCATTTCTGGAAATAAGTGGCGTAAACTAACGTATAACCTTGCCGAGGCCCAGGCCTTAAGAAAAACCAGGATTGCGACGTTTGGAGGTGCTTTTTCCAATCACCTTGTGGCTACTGCCTGTGCATGTGCAACACACGGACTATCATCTCTAGGAATTGTACGAGGCGATGAGCTCAATACCTCATCAAACTATGTACTGCGGTTGTGCAAGGAATTTGGCATGGAACTCCGGTTTGTGTCCCGAGAGATTTATAGCACAAAGGCGGAGATGTATGATGAACTGAATAAGGAATATTATGTCCTACCAGAAGGTGGAGATAATGCACTTGGGGTAAAGGGCTGTGAAGAGATATTGCCTGAGAAACAAACTTTTGATCACGTGTTTGTTGCCGTAGGTACAGGAACAACATTATCGGGCATTATAAAATCGGCACCCCAGCAAACCCAGGTTCATGGAATAGCCGCCTTGAAGGATGCATCTTATTTAGAAGATACCATACGGTCGTATACGTCGAATACAAATTGGAAATTACATACGGATTTTGCGCTGGGTGGGTTTGGTAAATTTGATAAAAACCTCCTGGAGTTTAATCGTCAGTTTGCATCTGAAACAGGTGTGTTGTTGGACCCTGTGTATACCGGTAAAATGATGAGTGCTGTATATCAATTGGTTCAAAGAGGCGTTGTGAAATCTAAGCAGTCTGTCTTGTGCATCCATACCGGAGGTATGACCGGAGTATTGACAGAGAAGTGGTTGCAAATGGGCTAATCGCCTGTCTCGGTTTTTCGTAAAATATATCCTGTAATCGTCAGGGTTTTGGAGGCTGCTCCATGACAATGAATAAAAAATGATTTTGAAAATCGTCCAAATCGACCTCTCGTATGGAAGTGCAGACGAATTTGGCCGTTGTTTCCGGGTAACACGGGTTCTCTGGTATAGCTAGGTATGTTTGGGCCACCTGATGTTTTAATGTCAATAATCAGAGGTAAACTTCCGGTGTTTTTATAGGCCAGATGAAAAACACCAACCTCGCCGTCTATCAGGGTGTCACAAAAATGGATATTGGTCGTTGTATCAAAATTCTCAGATGGTATGAAACTCAGGATGGGGGTATTTTTACTACTGGTTTTTTGTGCCGCCAGATGATTGTTGAAGACGAGTAGTAAGATCATGGCAGGAAAAATTTGCGTTAGGAACATGGGGTACAGATTTATTCCTTAGGTCGTTTTATATACCCAACAAAACGAATGATGTCGCGATGGGATGCACCGTTGTGAATGACGGTCATGGTTTTGTGCAGATTGCCTGGCCGTCCATTTGTTAAGAGGGCTACTGAAAATTCGCCTATTTCACCCGTAAGTATGGGTTCTCGTGGCCAGGTGGATACCATACATCCACAGGAAGTTTTGACAACAGATATAATAAGAGGGGTGTTTCCAGTGTTGGTAAACCGGATGTTGAATTTGCCAGGCGTACCCATCATTATCGTGTCAAACGCATACCTTTTTTGGGCGGGTTCAAAGTGAGCTGAGGGGAGTAATTGAAAAACAGCCTGGTTTGAGGCAGGTTTAACAGTATCCGATTGTCCTATGGCTAGCAAACAAAATAGAAGGAGTTGAACAAGAAGTAGAAGAGGTTTCATGATGGTTCTAGCCAATAGGG
>CAYZWM010000053.1:0-19525 GCA_964482155.1 uncultured Chitinophagaceae bacterium
AAGCCATTGATTTTATCTCTCTTGCCAATTACGAGATTTACCTACGCCTGATGATTGATGGTCGCCCATCAAAACCCTTTAGTGCCATAACAATATTGTAAAGATTCTTAAAGACTTATAAAGCCCAGTTTTATTTCACCTTAACTGTTCTTATCCATGTCTAAATCAAAACCAACAAACCGATCTTTCCTTTCTTACTACGGAGGAAAGACTAACATGCTCAAGGAAATCCTCCCTCGCATACCTAAACACAAATTGTATACCGAGGTATTCTTTGGCTCGGGTGCTGTCTTCTTTGCCAAGGTGCCAACGGCACAGGAAGTTATTAATGACCAAAACCATCAAGTCATCAACTTCTTTGAGCAAGTCAAAGTCAATTTTACCTTGCTTAAACAAAAGATTGAAGCGACTCTTTTTTCTCGAGCATCTTATAAAGTCGCTCAAACCATGTGGAACCTGCCTCAACTCTTTTCACCAGTTCAACGTGCCTGGGCATTCTTTGTGGGTTGTAATATGGGATTTGCAGGAAACATTAACGGTGGCTGGGGTTACGATAAGTTTGGCAAGCGAGCCGGCACCTTTCTGAACAAAATTATTCGTTTTGACCCATCGATTGTTGAGCGTCTAAATCCAGTGACGGTCGAATGCAATGATGCGGTTAAGGTTCTTGAGGTATATGACTCCTCTAATGCATTTCATTATATCGATCCGCCCTACGTCAATACCAATCAAGGACATTACATCGGCTACACCCAAGATGACTACAAACGCCTTTTAGATGCCCTCTCACGCGCTAAAGGCAAGTTTCTCTTGTCGTCCTTCCCTTCAGACATTCTGGATCAATACATCGAGAAAAACGGATGGTATTCCGTCAGCTTTGAAAAGGCTTTGGCTGCATCCAAATCAGTCAATGGAAAAACCAAACCAAAAAAGACGGAAGTCTTAACCGCTAACTACCTAATCGCTTAGTATGTCGTGTCGGTTTCATCCCACCTAAGTGGTGTATACGCCTTTTAACCAGGCAGTCAATTTATTCATGTGTCTCACTCCGAGCCACAGAAAACAATTCAACATTTATTAATAATTTTTTATGAAAAACACACACAATTTAATGAAACACTTTGCCTCGGTTTTAAGAAAAAAAGCCCTTGGCACAGAAACAACGATTGGGGTTGACCCTAATCTGCTCAAGTACCTCACGCGGAAAGAGTTGGTCGAAATCCTTCTGAACAAACACAATGGAAGTATTCCCAAGGAGTTAAACCTTGTGGAAATGGAAAACCAACAACTCCTTGAGTTGATTGGTGATGAATTATTCATTCTTGCTCATCTGTCTCAAGGGTGGTGTAAGGAAGCAATGCCACCTAAACCGGAAGTAATCAAAGAGCCTGTGGCTCCAAAAAAGAAAGGGGCAAACAATGCTGGTTAGAACGCTCTTTACAATAAGAGAGTTCCTTCGGGATTTTCTCAAGCTTAAACACGGTCTTAGCCAAAAGAGTATTTCTGATGACTGGAAGCATTTCTTTACTCGGGATGAACTCATTGAAGTATTAACCGACATCTATGCGGGTGACCTGTCTCAAAATATCAATATTGAGACAACACCCTCCTCTAAATTACTTATTGCTATCAACGATGACATGTACCTTTTGGAACATCTTCTCAATCGAGTTAACAAATGTCTGGACACCGGAGTTGGAGTTGACATCAGTCGCTTATCGATAAACACGGTCTTAGATCAACTTGGTTTACCTATCCATTATCTAAGAGAAAAGCGGATTAAAACCTTTGACCGATATGACTTGTCAAATATGGAAAGCCTCTACAGAAAAGCGGGTTGGCTTAAATCGGTTTATGGTATATATGACTCTATGGTTAAGCAAAGAGACATTCGACAAGTTAGCTCACACCCTTCTCTGTTTTACGATTCAAGGTTTGTCGCACTTGAGGAGTTATCTCGGATGGTAATGGAGGGTGAATGCTCGGAAAATGAACGTCATGTCTTAGTGAACACCCTATATGTCCATGAGGCTCAAAAGCTAGCAGACATATGACTTTTCGTATTCGACAGGATTTATTTTCTTAGCTGATACTTGAACTTACTCGTTAATTAATCATTCATTATGAAATGGACTCACTTCGCTTCTCGTCAAAAGGCTATCGACCTGGCTCAATGGCTTAATTTTTCTCACCGTAAAAGCAAAGATTGTTTTATGGTGGTACATGGTCCCGAAGATGACTTCGTAGTTATGACCAAAGCAGACGCTCTTGAGAATGAATTGTCCATTATTGATGGTTTGTCTACGGATTATGTGGACATGGATTTCAAGCACATTGAATCCATCCGTACTGATGATGATCCACTCAAGCATTGGGAGGATTTAACGGGCAAATTTGCTGTCATGGATGGTGAGATTCTTCGCTTTATATTAAAGATGAAGATTCCACTTGAAAAGTTGATACGATATGAACTTGCTATTCGTGGATACGACCAAGATGGCAATTGGATTGGCTTTGAAGCTTCGCAGAAGCTCTGGCTCAAATAGTTCTTTAATTGAATACAAAAAGTAAGGCGATGCTCTTTGGAGTCATCGCCTTTTTTCTTGTAAAATGGGTCTACATTTCAAGGATAAAAACAAAATCCTCTCCAGCAATTATTTGTATATTACCGTCTCCATAATAGTCGTCCCCACCAACTTCTGTATATGCTTCAAAGAAGTAGTTTTGTGGATTTAGTTTTCCAAAATCAGCGTTCCCATTTACATCAGAAAATACCTCCATTATATATCGGTCATTTATCAAGTCGTCCAGGTTCAAGGCTAGCTTAACTTTTACATTGGCTAAAAAGGTTGTAGTTCCTTCTACACGTGGTTTGACTATCAAGGTGCCAGTAGTTGGGGTCACGATAATAGTTTCATCTCCATTACATGCTGAAACTAGCAGAATAAAACACATAAGTGTTATAGAATAAAGCTTTTTCATATTGATAAATTTTAGACTACCAAAGTAATAGAATAATACCCAATTAGCCGTATTAAATAAGTTTATTTTAATAGGTTCATAAAAATAGGTTATTGACGGATACTTGTTTCATCCATTTATGAGCAAGAAATCATCGTCTAAAAACACCGAACGAGACCCTCGAATTATTCAAGCGGGTAAGAAACTTCGTGAGCTACGAATTGAAAAAGGTTTCTCCTCTTATGAGGCTTTTGCATGGGAACATGGCATCAATCGCGTGCAATATTGGCGCATGGAAAACGGGCAAAATTTCACACTTGAATCGCTGTTTAAGGTATTAGATGCAATGAAGGTGTCGCCTAAAGACTTCTTTCAGGATATGAAATGAAAAAAGGCGATGAAACTCATCGTCTTTGTATTTTACTGTAAAGTTGTTTTGTTCAAAAAAGCCAACAATCGAATTACCACTAACAATAACTAGTTATATGTGACCATTTTTTCAATAATGAGGTATGGAAACTAGTTTTTCATTACAAATTGGATATACATTACAAGAAACATTCATATGAAATTAAGAAAATCACTGTCCGTATTGGTAATATTTAGTTCAGTATTTATATTACACTCATGTAAAGATGACTCAGCAGATCCAATCCCTACTGTTAAGACCAAAACGGATATACTTACAGCTGCCGCTTGGAGAATATCAGCTGCAACAGTGGACCCAGCATTAGACGTTGCGGGAACACAAATCTCCGATTTTTATGCTCAAATGGATGCTTGTGATAAAGATGATTTGACAAAGTACGAATCAAACAAAACAGGAGTATATGACGAAGGTGCAACCAAATGTGATCCTGCTGACCCTCAAACATCTATATTTAGTTGGACATGGGACCTTTCCGAGACAAAAATCACAGAAGATGGAGAAACTTATGAAGTAGAGTCTTTAACAGATTCCGAGCTCATTTATTCACTGACATTTGACGGAGACGATATTGGTGGGATAAGTGGAATAATCTATAAGGTGACAATTACATCAAAGCACTAAATTAAAGTCATTGACTATGATATTTGGGTTTCTGTCATTATGATTTTAAAACGGCCTTGTTAAATTTTTGCCTAACCATAATCTAGCTAAATTGTTGCATGGCAATAAGAGAATTTTTTATATTTGAGACATTAATGGTAGTAAAATGATTGTATACAAGAAGATCACAAAAGTTAGTGCTACTGCCTTAGCATTATCCATGCTTCTGACCAGTTGTGCGAGTACAACTCTCATTCAAACAGTTCCAGATGGTGCAGATTTGTACATCAATGGAGAAAGTGTAGGAGCATCTCCCCATTCTTATACGGATACCAAAATTGTTGGTAGTCGAAATGAGGTAAGGATTGAGAAGGAAGGCTACGAAACACTACATACTTCATTTTCAAGAGATGAAGAGGCAGACGTTGGAGCAATTGTGGGGGGCGTTTTTCTATTAGTGCCTTTTCTTTGGACGATGAAGTATAAACCTACACATACTTACGAATTAATACCAACAGCACTGCCTGAAGATAAAGTTGAAGAGGATGCAACCGACGAAATTGAATCTAACAATGAAAATGAATCTAAAGCTGATAAGTTGCGAGAATTTAAAAAGCTTCTGGACGAGGGAATAATAACTCAAGAGGAATTTGACTTAGAGAAGAAGAAAATACTGGATAGATAAACAGGTCGTGAGACAACGTAACAATACATTTCGGGCGGCCATCGCATTCACAGGATTAATTTTATATTGGGTGACCAATCTAGGTTTTGAATGCTATGGAAGTTTCGGCTAAAGAGTTGTTTTTTTTTGGATATTAATTAGTTCTATTCCCCAGTAATACTGGTTTCACATTTTCCCATAGGAGTTTACGCTTTGGGTGGTCTTTCAACTCTTGAAGACGAGCTAAATTGATTTGGGAAATCTCCTCTTCTGTTTTTGGAATATAAGGGTGTTTTATTGAATTGCTGGACATGAACACTTTATACGGCATTTGATCTTTCTTGTGAATGAATCAACAACAAAAAGGCGATGGATTCCATCGCCTTTTTAAGTACCATATTCGTTATTGGGGTGTGGGGATATTCCCTACCAAGAATGTGTTTGAATCCTAGACCAGTTTACTGTTTATGGGGCATCTAACAGGATGTTTGAAACGAATTCAAAAGGCAAACCGCTAACCGTTGAATCTTTGAAGTCTGCGTAATAAAAGAATGTAACTGGGATATGGTCTCTATTAATGTGTTCGTTATAACGAACATGGTGTTTTATAGTTCCTTATACCTTCAATTACCCTTGGACACTTGGAACTCGAGTTATTTATTGTTCAAATCAACCTTACTTAGGGCCCTAATGGTTGCCGGTGTAAAACTGAACTCCGCCTGTTTCTATGTTGTACATTCCCCCAACAATCCCAATTTCTCTATTATTGAGCATTTCTTTAAGAACAGGACTCTGCTCTTTTATATTGTCAATCGTCATATGCACATTCATGTGAGCGACGTTATCAACAAAGGCACTATTACTGGAGTTTCTATTGACCGTTGGCTCTTTAACCGCCTCAACAGCGGGTTTTAATTTGGCAATTAGGGCAGTTAAATTTCCAAGTTCGGCATTATCACAGGCGCCTTTAATAGCACCACATTTGCTATGACCAAGAACCACAACAAGTTTTGAACCTGCAATCTTACAAGCAAATTCCATGCTTCCAAGGATATCCTCATTCACGAAATTTCCGGCTATGCGAATACTAAAAATATCTCCAAGACCCTGGTCAAAAATAAACTCCGAAGAAACCCGTGAGTCTATGCAGCTCAATATTACCGCAAAAGGAAATTGCCCTTCACTGGTTTTCTGCGCTTGTTGCACTAGGTTTCGGTGTGCATTTGAATTACTCTGAAATCTATGATTCCCTTCTTTTAACAAAGCTAATGCAGATTCGGGAGTTATTGCTGCTTGTCTTTCTTTTGTTTGTGTTTTCATAATACCAGTTAATTTATAGTAGCGTGATTTACGCCTAATACCAATATGGGTATGTTGATTCTATTTACTATTTTTAAAGCAGTGGTGCTTTTGTTGGAAAACAGTCTCTGTAAGAAACTTTTTCGTTTTCCTCTACCTATGCATAATAGACTGATGTTGTTACTGGAAACATAGTTGACTAATCCGTTTACAACATTTGAGTCATTTTGACATTCAAATTGAATATTACTGTCTTTTTCATAAAGCGATTTCCAGCCTTCGGGCAAAATGTTTTGGTGGTTTGAATCAATAGTGTTTTTTACTTCCACAAGGGTTATTGGCGTTTTTGTGTACTTATTGAGCGAAAAAATCATTTCAGGGTTAGACAGATTGAGCGTATTTCCATTACATCCGAGGGAGATTTTAGTATCCGTTTGAAACTCACTTTCTTCTCCAACGATTAGCAATGAGCCGTCATAGCTACTCATTAGGTAGCTAGTAAGCTTTCCAGAAAATTTGGATTTCCCCATTTTTTTTCCAACAATTACAAGATTGGGTTTTGTACATTCAACTTGTTCTTTAAACTGGCCAATGATGTTTCCGAAGCAATAGCGATATGTTGCATCAATGCCCTCTGCCGTGATAATTTCAATAATGGACTTTAGTTTTCTCTCGTTCTTGGCTGTGTCCAGATCAATCTCTATCATCGCTACTAGTGGATTGTCACTATCAACCACTTCCGTTGGGTTTGCCACATACAGCACATGGATTTCTCCATTGAGCAACTTCGCCAAGGATATCGTGTATTTCAAGGCTGCATATGAGGCTTCTGAAAAGTCCATAAGGACCTGGAAGCGATGTTTCAATTTTAAGTCATGCTGTCTCATATCTTTATATTACAAATCATCTTAATAATCGACTGTTTGTTTCTCACCTCTATTAATCAGGCTTACCTTAATCCCCTTGCTTTTAGAAGTGCTCTTGTAGTTATCTATGATCTCTAGTACATCGTAATCTAAATTGATTGTCTTACTCATATCAATTGTTAGGTGGGTTCCTTCGGGAATCTTTTTCAACGCATTAAGAATTGCCCCTTTATTAATAAAAGTCACTTCTTCTGCAAGGGTCATTTTTACTTTTCTAGGCCCTTTATCTTTTAGTACCTCCTTATTAAGAAAGTGTGAGTTCTTGGAACTATTCCTAAGCAAGATTACTAACCCAACAATAAACCCCATTACTATCCCTTTGAGCAGGTCTGTAAATACAATTCCGAGAATGGTTATCAGGAATGGGGCAAATTGGGTCCATCCCAATTTGTACATCTGTTTAAACAAACTTGGTTTTGCCAACTTATATCCAACGACAAATAGAATACAAGCCAGTACAGCCAAAGGAATCATATTGAGCACGAAAGGAATGATAGCCACACATATCAGGAGAAAGAAACCATGCAGAATGGCTGACAACTTAGATTGCCCGCCTGATTGGATGTTTGCGGAACTCCTAACGATAACTTGTGTTATAGGTAGTCCTCCAATCAAACCAGAGAGTATATTCCCTCCCCCTTGTGCAAAGAGCTCTCGGTTGGTATTTGAAATTCGCTTGTTGGGGTCCAATTTATCAGTTGCCTCGACGCACAATAGCGTTTCTAAGCTCGCAACAATGGCTATTGTGATCGCTACCACCCACATATCTGTATTTAGGATATGAGAAAAATCAGGAAATGTAAATTGGTCAATAAATCCTTCAAAGTTTTGTGCAACTGGAACGCTTACAAGGTGGTCACTTTGAATAGCAAGTGAAGGATAAAACTCTGAGGTTATTATGTGATAAGTAATACCAGCAGCAACCGCAACCAAAGGTCCTTGAACTAATCTGAAGAATTTATGTTTTTTTGACAGATACAAATCCCAGGAAAGTAAAATAGAAAGTGAGACGATGCTCACGATTACAGCGCCTGGAGTAATGTAATTGAGCATGTTCAACAATTCAGTGAACGTATTTTGACCATCAGCTTGAAGGAATGTAAGGTCTCCTTCAAAATCAGCATCATATCCAAAAGCATGAGGAATCTGTTTTAGAAAAATGATGATTCCAATTCCGGCCAGCATCCCTTTTATTACTGATGACGGAAAGTAGTAGGCAATAACTCCCCCTTTCAGTAGTCCCATTACTATTTGAAGGATTCCGGCCAACACAACTGCCACCAGGAATATTTCAAACGTTCCTAATGACTGGATGGAGTTCAACACTATGACTGCTAATCCCGCAGCAGGTCCACTAACTCCCAAAGGAGAGTTACTTATTGCCCCTACTACAATACCGCCAACTATGCCGGCAATTAGCCCGGAAAATAATGGTGCTCCACTAGCAAGTGCAATTCCAAGGCATAAAGGCACAGCCACAAAAAAGACGACAATACTCGCAGGTAAATCCTGCTTTATTGTTGAAAATAATCCTAGCTTCTTACTGGCTTTTCCTATCATGTCATTTAGATATAATTTATATCTGCAACGATAGACGGGGTTAATTAGAAAGAAATTAGGCTGACATTAAAACAGGATTAGAATTGAAAATTAAATAGAAAGAATTGGTAATTTCACATGAACTTCTGTGCCAATCTCAATTTTTGATTGAACTTCAAGTTTCCCCTGGTGAAGATCAATTATTTTGAAACTGAGTGCTAACCCAATTCCGGAACCTTTAATTTTAAGCGCATTGTTCCCTCTGTAAAAAGGAGTTGAAATTTTTTCAATATCCTTTAGTGCAATTCCGATGCCCTTATCTCTGATAGTTAATTCTACCCAAAGGTCACTATAGGTTAATGCTACATCCACCTTTCCATTGGACGAAAATTTGCATGCATTGTCAAGCAAATTAATGACAGCTGTTTTTAGTAAATTCTTATTTCCTAAAATGGAATAGACGCCCATACCCTTCTTATCAGCCACAGTTAAACTCACTTGATTCTTCGGATTAAGAAAAGAAAAACTAACTTTAATCTCCTGTAGAAACTCATCAAACTGGATTATTTCACGCTTAATGTTTCCTTCATTCGCTGCTACTTTGGATAAATTTAGGAGATTATTGACCGATGAGTTCAGTGCCTCGGCTTCTGTAATTATGGTGCTTAATGATTTTACATATTCTGCAGTGGTTCGAGTTTTGCTAATAGCGATCTCAGCTTCACCCATAATAGCAGTTAACGGATTTTTGATTTCATGTGAGGCATTGCGAATGAATGACTTTTGCGCTTCAAATGAGGCTTCAAGTCTATCCAGAAGCCTATTAAAGGCAACAGCCAACTTTCCAATTTCATCTTTCGAATTATAAACCTTTAGGCGCTCATGCAAATTAAATGCACTGATGGCATTTGCATGAGCGATTTTTCTGGAGATAGGAAGCATTGCTCTAGTCGTAATTACAAGACTTCCAATAAGCGTTACTGGAATTCCCAATAGAATCAACAGGATAATCATTTTCTTTAAAAACGATAAATTTTCAAGTCCCACTGTATCAACCGCTGTAACAATTATGAGGAAGTCTTCGTCATTCACTTGAAATGTTCTGCTTTCCCCTTGTAGGTCTAGATATTCAAATTCAAACGTCTCATTTGCAGCCAGTTTATGCCTAATCTCTAAAGGGTACTCATGTTTAAATTTAGGTACTTTACCCTTTTGAATCAGAAGAACCTCTTCAGTTTCTTCAGGAAGAGTATGGAGAAACTCGTTCTTAATTTTTTCGAGTTCAACCGTGCTAAAAGACTCCTTTTCTAAGAATACCTCTTGAGTAATTACAACTCGCTCTTTAAGCCTATCTTGAAAATCTTGTTTTCTATAATTTGAAGTTAGGAAGTAAAGGGTAACTCCAAAGGCAATAAAGATTGTACTCGAAATCAACGAGAAGGTAACAGATAGTCGAGTCCTGATCTTCATTTACTGTTCTTTAATTATGTAACCCATTCCAATTACCGTTTTTATTATTTTGGACGAATAACCACGTTCAATCTTCTTTCGTAGGTAATTAATGTAGACATCAATCACATTGGTGCCCATATCAAAATCTACCTCCCAAACACTTTCGAGAATGTCAGTTCTTGAAACTACTCTATTCTTATTTTTTAGTAGATATTCCAAAAGCCTAAATTCTCTTGCAGTAAGGGTGATTTCTTTACCATTCCTGTATACTTCTTTGGATTTAATATTCATTTCAAGATCATGAGCCTTTAATAGTGAGGTTCTATTTTTACCTTCTGCCGACCCTCTTCTTACTAGGGCATTAATACGGGCAAGGAGTTCTTTAAACTTAAACGGTTTGGCTAAATAGTCGTCTGCACCTGTTTCAAGCCCTATAACAATATCATCTGTTGTTCCAAGTGCCGTCAGCATTAAAATGGGTGTGTCAACTCCCCTCTTATTTTTTAGCGTATCGCATACCTCTATTCCATTTATTCCCGGCATAACAATATCGAGAATGATGAGATCAAAATTATCCTGATACGCTAATTTCAGGCCAGTGGTTCCATCAAACGCCTGTACTACATTGTTCCCCTGCTCCTCTAATCCTCTTTTTATAAAGGAAGAAACACTTTGTTCATCTTCTATTAGAAGTATTTTCATTAGTACTTGTCTTTGTTCCTATTTAACATCAGTTCTATTTTTTCTTCGCTTTGAAGCAATTAAATCTTTTGCATCTACTGCCAAATTTCGGGGTTCTGTCGCATTAATTCAGTTCAAATCTGAGAATTAATTGGTAATACTTATTTCTTATGCTGCCTAGCACTTGAAAGTAGCAAACCAGGTTGACGTTTTAATCTCGTTTTAATCTCAACCTAATCTCTTTCTAATTCTAGTGTCTTATCATTGTTGGCAAGCATTCTGATGGATTAGACATTTACAAATTTCGATTTTTCCCTAATATTTGGAAGGACTTCATTGTGTACGATATGAGACTTTGTCCATTCTTAAATAGATAGTTGTATAGACTAAAACTGGATTAAATAGGCTTTTTAATCGTAGTAATAAACAAACATCCGAGAGTCCTTGAGTAGATCTATGATACAGAATCAAACAGGTTCTCGCATTTAATTAGGATGGATAAGAACTCACTAGAATTACCCAAAACAGATTTTGCGGGTCTGATGCAAAACTGGAGACATGATTTGATTGCTGCTATTAGCGTGGCACTGGTTGCTTTGCCTTTAAGTTTAGGAATTTCCATTGCATCTGGGTCAACGGTGCCGGCCATGGCAGGAGTTATTTCTGCCATAATTGGTGGATTACTTACTACCTTTATTCGAGGAAGTCATGTTGGTATAAATGGGCCGGGGGCTGGTTTAGTGGGTGTTTCTCTCGGAGGCGTGGTTGCACTAGCAGATGAAGGAAGGGGTAATGGCTACCAATACTACATGGCGGCCATAATGGTGGCTGGTGCTATGCAGGCTTTGATGGGTGTTTTGCGCTGGGGAAAATTTGGGGATCTACTTCCTTCTTCTGTTGTTCGAGGTGTCCTAGCGGCCATTGGAATCATCATTTTTGCAAGTCAAATTCATATTGCTTTAGATACAGGTTTTGGCAATGCCTCTGCTTTGGAAAGTCTTCGTGCAATTCCCTACAATTTGTCAAGCATTAACTGGCCAATCGCCATCATTGCAATAGTCAGTTTAGCCATCTTAATTACCCACCCATTGTTTATAAACAAGCTGAAATTGTTGCATTACATTCCTGCACCCATGTTAGTCTTGATTGTTGCTATTCCTTTTGTTTATCTTTTTGGGTTGGAGACCAATCATGTTATTTCTTTGTTTGGTAATGAATATTGGGTTGGTCCAAAAAACTTGATTCAGATCAGTGATATACGTCACAGTTTCGACCTTAGGCCCAACTTTGGGAAATTTGGTACAGGGACTTTTTGGGCAGTTGCCATTAGCATTTTTCTGGTAAGCACCATCGAAACACTACCAAGTTCAAAAGCTGTAGATAAACTAGATCCGTTTAAACGAATAACGAACCTCAACAAAGATCTCATTGGAAATGGTTTGAGTACCATCATAGCCGGATTTTTAGGAGGCCTACCTGTAATCACGGTTATTGTTAGAAGTTCATTGAACATAAACCATGGTGCACGAACGAAGTGGGCGAATTTCTTTCATGGCCTGATTTTACTTGCCGTTGTCTTTTTCTTTATTGATGAAATACAAATGGTTCCGCTGGCTGCTTTGGCAGCAATTTTGGTCTTTACAGGAATAAAACTCGCCTCACCCAAAATGTTTAGGGACACTTTAAAAAGGGGATATGAACAACTGGTTATTGTATCCTTTACTGTGTTTGCTACGCTTCAATATGACCTTAAAACTGGTTTGGTTGCTGGCGTTTTTATCACCTTTTTGATTCATTTGGTTAAATCTCACATACCAGTTAATCTATTTATTAGATACTTAAAAAACCCGCAATATGTTGTCACCAAAGACGAGGGAAAAGTGATTCTTAAGGTGAAAGGAATCTCCAATTTTAGCAATATTTTAAATCTAACAAGGGAGTTGCAAACCATTGGTTTCGGCAATGATATCATCCTTGATTTTTCGCAGGCACGACTGGTTGACCACACTATTTTGGAAACGTTGAAAGAATGGGAGGATAAAAATGCAGATCAAGGTGGTATGCTTGACATAATTGGTTTTGACATGCATGTTACAACGTCAAACCATCCTCTAAGCCTGCACGTATTGCCACTTCGTTCAACATTGTTTTTAAGTAAACGACAAGAAAGCCTAAAGGAGATTTCTGCAAAAAACGGATGGAGCTTTGATCCAAATGTTGAATGGAGTAAATCGCGATTCCGGCGGTTTATGTTTTTTGATACTCGCCCGATCGAATTCTCAAAGAATAGCCTAAAGGGTTCATTTAAACCGCATGATGAAATTGAGTGGGAGGTATGTGACATTACCTTTGGTGAAGGTGCATTTTTGGCAACTGAAGTACATCATTCAACAGTGGTTTTAGTTTCCATTAAAGATGGCCATATTCCTAGATTTGAAATTGAAAAGGAGGGGTGGCTTAATAGAATATTAGATTTCGCAAAAAGAGAGGAAATAACATTTCCTGATCAAAAGTTTACAGAAAACTTTTCCGTCAAAGGTGACAATCCAGAAGTACTCCGTTCGTTTTTCACCAAAGACTTAATTGCCTACCTCCAAGTAAATAGGCCCTTTCATATTGAAGGAAATGAAAACGGACTTCTTGTATTTAAGAGTTTTCGATTTGCAAGTCCAAAAGAAATAGGCGAACTAATTATTTTTTCACAGGGATTGGTAGAAATTATTGGTAAATAAAGAATGTTCTGATATGGGGGTGTCAATCAATACGACTCCTTCGGTCAATTAAACTTGAGCTTTTTCTTTTTTACTATTTCTGGAATACTTGAGGGGTAATAAACGTATGAAAATATATAATCTTAAATTTTCACCCCTAAAAGTTCACTTTACGTGGTTCTGTCGCACTAATTCGGCTTGGATCTAAAAATACTATTCCACCTATTCTTATTAGCCGGCTATGGGTTTAAATGTTGAATGTCAATTTGATTTACAATATTTGATCTGCTTTTTCTTATTATGTTGATCACCTCAATTCCTGATAAAGTTCGTTGGGCAGATTCTAAATCCTTGAAGCCTGTGCTTATTGCCATTCGCCTTTTGATCCTTCGATGATCTTGTTCCACAATATTGTTCAAATACTTCACTCGTCTTATTTCGATCTTTGTCACTGAAAGACTTTGTTTATTAATGTCCGTTCCCTCCCGTGTTGGCGCCACTCTTGCCAATATTGATTATCCTTGGCTTACCGTTGTTTCCGATTGCCTTGTTCAAGAACTTCTGTGCTGAGCCTTTCATTCTACACTTAGTTAGCAAGAAGTCGATCGTATTTCCATACTTATCTACTGCTCGATATAAGTATCTATCCTTCCCAGCCACCTTGATATACGTTTCATCCATTCTCCAACTATCACAAACCTGCTATTTTCGTTTATGCATTTTTGCTTCAATAATATGGACTAAACTTAAACACCCATCTTTGAACAGTTGAGTGGTCCACTCTCACACCTCTTATCCTCAAAATTTCTTCTACATCTCGATAACTCAAAGTAAATCTCAATTTAAAGTATACGGCTTGAAGAATTATTGACTTTGGATATCTGTGACGATTATTCATGACCATAGCTTAGGTGAACGAATCTAAACATTTCTTCAAGTGATCAAGTTAATTCGACAGAACCTCTTTAGTTTGCTATTCTTTTTTCGCTATAACTTCTCAAAATGTTTTATCCAAATTAGGATTTGTAAAAATGATGTAATCACCTAAGTGTTTGTAGTCATCGAAATTCACATTGGGATATTTTTTATCGCTACCCACTTGTGAAATGACCAATGGTTTTATGTTAGGATCGAATTCAGCCAGCCGTTGAATAATTCCGAAATACTCATCTGTATGAAATCTACCATTCAAGTGAAGTACTTTACCATCGGGATGTTCCTTTAAATATTGGTACACAGAGTAAGCCATTGTAGCATCCCATAACGATTGGCCTGGTTTCATATCAAATGCAAGCGTTTTCAACATCACGGTATCATTTGTCTTGGTGGTATCTAAGCTACCTGAACCATGTGACATCAATGCATCCAGCTTTTCGGCATATTTACCCGAGGCCAATTTGTAAGGTAGTGGTGCCATGGATGGCTTGGCTCTGTCTGAAAGCCCTAAAAGTGCATCAATGCCTCCTCTGTTTGCAATACTCACATACCTGAACGGAGCGTTAGCGCAAACAACTTTTAGCCCGTTCAATTTTGCGAATTCCACCAAAGGTTTGTAGTCCTCGTAATTTTTCCATATACGTGAGTCCTTGTTGAAATAAGATTCTTTGATTTTCCCTGAAAGGTATTCGTCCATGATGTGTTGCACATCACGGTCAAACATCTCCATGGAAAGAGTGGTACTTTCTCCATATTTTTTGTACATCATTTCCAAAACCAACGCTTGCAGTTGGTGAGCTATGGAATCGTTGTGTTCCTCACCAAAGAACAATACATCGAAATCCCTTAGATCTTCAACAATGGATTTCAGTTTTACTTCCTTACCCTTTCTTACCGAATAGATGATATAGTTGTCTTTCGAAATTGTGTCGTTTTGAGCTGCTGCGCCCTTAAAGATGAACAACAGTATCAAGACAAGTGTGATATAATTTAGTGTTTTCATTAGTTTTCTTGATTTTAATTGACTGAATAGTCGGTGATATATTCCCTTATTTCGAGTGAAAATCCTTTAGTGTTAAGCTGTGATTCCATCTTTACCATAAAACCTGGTATTTTAGTGGATGTCCATTGTTTCTTGGTGATCATCCCTTCATGTAACTCTTTTTTTGTTACTGTAACCATACACATAATTTCTTGTTTAGCAATCTTCACTTTTTCACGCTGACTAACAAGTTCGGACTCTAAATCACCTTTACCATCTGATGAAGTGAGTGTCCATTTAAGCGGTAGGTCTATTCCCTCAGCGACCCATGCCTTTATGACAACGTGCCGTATATCGCCTGTCTTTGTGACCTCATCCCATTCTTTAGAATAAAGAGTCGTATTGTACGATTTCTTTTCAAAGATTAGTTTAACATTCTCCTTTAGCACTTTGGTTACCAGATTTTTAGGAGTTGGGTTTTTGTCCTGAATTGTTAACCTGCTCCGTTCGGGGCCCATGGGAAAAATATCATGAGGCCACTGACCAAGTGCTCTGGTGGTGGGAAATTCATCAATTGCTGGGACGATTAACGTTGCTTTCTCGTCTGTGCTGTGGTCTTTGTTAAAATGATGAACAATGATATCGTTTTCTTTCACCTTGTTCACCAGCATCCGTGAATCCCCTCCCCATTTGGAAACCTTTTCTTCTCCAGTCGAGTCGGTCATAACCATTCGATGAATTGTGTGTACGTCCACCCAAGATCCCTCTTTAAATGAGGCCCACGGATGGGTAGAATCCGTGTTTTTCTCGGTGCATCCAGAACCCAGTACAAATAGTGCTGTTGAGATTAAGGTCAGTCTTATTACTTTGTTTCTTAGTATCATCGAATTTTTATATTTATTAAGTTAATTTTTTTAGACAATTCTTTGCCACACATTTATTAATGCCGTTTCAATTTTCTTTCACAGATTTACCAAGGTTCCTCCATATAAGTATTTGTTCAGGAGTAAGCACCTCTTCTAACTCCTTAGTCAAACCCCTCATCAACTCGCCGTGCTCTTTTTTCCATCGCTTATGTAATTCTTCGTTAAAGCGAGCATGTTTCTCAATAATTGGCTCAAGTTGGATCATTTGCTTTTCCTCTGGTTCGATTGTCTCATACATAATCTCTTTGAATCCCTCTTTGCTCCCCCAACGCACAAACTCATTCATTCTCTTTTGAGTGATTTGACCAGAAATGAGTAAGCCAAGGATAAACCCTATGGCAAGAGTTGATAGAAGGATAAATACAGCTTTCAGCTTTTTCATAATAATCTTTTAATGTCCCATAACGATGAATGTCACAAAGTTTTCATTTATTGGTTGCAAGCCCAACAGAATATCTAATGACAGGGATTCTTGCAGATGATAATTGAGAGCCAACAGTAACAAAATGGCCGCAGTACCTGCAAAGGCGATGCGTCTGTAAAGTGGTATCAAAACGTGAACAAAATCGGGCTTTCTGACCTTTGCCATAACCTTGGTGAAAAATCCGGCACTGAATGAATAGTTCTGCTGCCCCAACAATTCTCTCACTTTCAGTAACTGTTCGCGTTCGGTTTGCAATTCTGCGGATTCTATCAACGATATATCCAATTGCTCCTGCTCTGACGCAGAAAGTGTTTTATCGAACGAACGAATCAGCAATTCAACTATTTTATCTTCCATAATTATTGTATTAGTGGGGTCAATAACTTTTTTAATTTTTTCTGTCCCCTTGCGAGTCGTGAAAGCACCGTTCCCAAAGGTAACTGCAACATTACCGCAACCTCTTTAGTCGAATAGCCTTCAATCAAACGTAACACCACAACACTCCTAAAATTCGATTCCAATTCACGCAATGCTTTTTGCACCATCTGATTAGTATCGGTTCGTCCGGGGTTAGTTGCTTCGTCAGCTCTATCATAAAGAAGATCTCTGCCGTGTTTGCCAGTGGTTGTTTTTGTAATATCTAAACTAACTACCCTCAAATTCTGCTTTTGACGTTTCTTCAATTCATTCAAGGACAAATTGATCGCGATCCTTATCAGGTAAGTTCCCAATTTTGATTTCCCTTTGAATTTGGTCAAGCTTTTGTGAAATCTAATAAAAACTTCCTGCCCAACATCCGCTGTCTCGGGTGTATTACCAAGCATCCCAATAACAACAGTCGCTATTCTGCCCTGATAACGCTCCACCAGCGTACCAAAAGCCCGATCATTCCCACTCTCAGCATCTCTGAGTAATGTTGCATCATCCTTATTGCTGTATCTTATCAATCTTGGGTTGCTTTATATGTTAGTTAGACAATCAAACAAGCAAAAATATTTCCCAATGCCAAAATTATTTATCCAAGAGATTTAGCTTCCTGCCCTTGAAGAACCAAGACATATTGAATGATTACTTGGGTTCTGTCGCATTAATTCCATTTGAATCCAATAATTGCTGATTATCGAGTTTTTCAAGCTGCTAAAGACTTGAAAGTAGCAAACCATGTTGCCTTTGAATCTTGGATTTGGTTCTTCCTGATGATGTTAATGACCTTAATTCCGAATAGCGTTCGCTGGGCTGATTCGAACTCCTTAAATCCAGTTGTTATCATTGTCCGTCGTTTAATATACCGATGATCTTGCTCGACAATATAATTCAGATATTTCACTGGCAACTATGAAGATCCTAAAAAAAGATGATTTGATCCATGATTAACCCGAAACCTCAGTCGTCATGGATTATTGAAGTCATTTGGAAACTTAAAATACTATGTTCGTTATAACGAACACATTAATAGAGACCATTTCCCAGTTACATTCTTTTATTGTCCAGACTTCAAAGATTCAACGGTTAGAATTGTGTTATTCAAGCATCCAGTTAGATGCCAAGGAGCCTCAGCTCCACCCTGGTATAAAAGATGTTGGTAGCCGTCCAACTATTTTTCTAATCAAGAGGTCGAAGAACATTTTTAAAATCTATCCGAATCTTACTTAGTAGGCTTCAAAATCAGTTTGCTGTTCTTATCTTTCTTTCTCATGATCATAAATTTAACCCCCTCATTTTCAACAGCTATCCCTTACATGAGACACGTTTATTCAACATGTCCGTGGGCTTTGCAGTCCAATTTATGCTAATGCTTTGAAAACAAGTTCTTTGTAAAAGTCCAAGACATTGTCTCTTTTCTTTGAGGAGTTAGAAAGCGAAGGGAGATGTTCTTGAAAATACCGTTGAGCATTGACCCCTTCTATAATAGTGGAAATTAACATATTAGGAAAACTATAGCTCGGCCTAACATCTAATACCATCATTCCAACCCGTTTAACAATTCGCTTATAAACAGCGTAATACCCGTTCTGATTTTCATTATCTACTTCTTTCGTATGATATGTTTTAACAGATTCGGAAATAATTATTCGGGTCAAGATAATTTCTCTTATATTATCGTTTAAAGTATCCTCTTTAACTGGGCACGTTAGAATTTCAATCGCCTTGGTCAACTTATGCTTTTTGTCGCTGACGTTTGTAGTTAAAAAAACCAGTTTATACTCAATCCAACTCCAATACCAACAGGTTAAGTAAACCAATAAAATGTGTTTATTTGCAAAGTACCTGTAAATTGAACTTTCTGTAGAACCAATTGCCTCCCCAAGTTTTTTAAATGTAAACGTCTCAAACCCCATTTCATCGATTAGACGGATGCTCTCGTCAACTATTTTTTTGCCTAATTTCGATGAATCAGGGTCCTTTATGTAAAGTTGGGGGTTGACTTTGACATTTAAGCTAAGGTTTTCCATATATCCACATAGTTAATACCGCAAATATAGGTACGGTCCTATCGATTCTACAGCTTTTGCTCTTTTTGTTTATAGAATAATTACACTAAATACCATATAAGAAGATTGAAGAAACGTAAACAGGAAAGTTAAAATGGTTCCTTGGTTTGAGTCCTGAGTCAGATTCAAAAATGTGATTTTTATAAGTGGGACACATCAAGCAAAACCCAAAATGACAATATCCCAAAAGATTTATGAAATTGGTTATTGTGGTCACCACTATAAAAAAGGTCCAGAATTAATTCTGGACCTTCCCCCTTATGTGGGTTGCGCAAAATACACTACTTTGCTTAGTTCGCAACCGTAACTCTTTGCATTGCAGAGAAGTTACCGTTAACTACTTGTACCATGTATACACCGGCTGCTACATCTGAGATATCAACACTATAAAGCCCACTTGCGTCAGCATTTATTGTTTTGACAGTCTTACCTGTTGCATCCATTATTACGATGTTCAAGTTGCTTTCTGGGTTGTTTACTCTTACGTTAAACACACCTGAGT
>CAYZWM010000054.1:0-19505 GCA_964482155.1 uncultured Chitinophagaceae bacterium
TCCAACGATCCATGAAGTTAAAAGACGATCAGGTGTTTAACAACATCATGAAATATGGAAATACCACAGCTGCGTCCATTCCAATTGCCCTTAGTGAAGCAATTGAATCTGGAAGAGTTAAAGACGGAGACTTAATTTGTCTTGCTGCATTTGGAAGTGGATTTACCTGGGCAAGCGCCTTAATTCGATGGTAGGATTGCCACAGAACAATCATTTTTAATCATATTGGGACTAATCGGTTCCTCATGTGTCTATTTAAATGCAACGGATGAAACGAAATGACGTTCATAAGTGTTTCCTTTGTACTCGGTCAAGTATATTATAACTGGTACGATCTACGTTATACTACTGAGACTGATTGAAAGTAAAGTAAAGTTTTTTAATGCGTATTCGAAAGATTTGGAGAAAACTCGTAGAATGGGGGATTACCAAGAGAACCCTGAAATGGGGTGCTGTTTTCTTTGTTATGAAATGGATAGCGACCTTCACTTTGGTTGCCTATTTAATTCGGATTGAAAAATGGAGGCACTTTTATTGGCTCCTGTTTCCAATCATGGCAGTTGCCTTATTCCTAATCTTTGCAAAAAAAAGAAACCCGGCAAAATAGGGTTCCCTGATCATCCGAATTTCTAATCGACGTACATTGATATCCATTTTATTCTGATCTTCGGAAGGTGAATATTTTGTTCGTGTTTTACACGATTCTCGAAGAAATATGAAAAACTCTGAGATGGAAAAGATGCACCAACGGAATTTTACATTTAAAATTGACTTCATTGAGAAGGAACCCTTGAAACAGGAAGGGTATTTTTGACAAATTGGGTTGGCCAAATGTTGAAATATCTGACCGCACGGTACGAATTATTCCGGGGTAGATACGTCCACCGGATTCTGCGAACAGGAATCGACTCGGTTACCGAAATCATCAAATATTGGGAAGGAACTATGTCATTATCAGTTCAGAAGGGCAAAGACGACCGGGGCGCCTAACTTTGTTTTTACACAAAAAAGGTTACCTTTAGCCGACATAAGTATTAACAATTAGCTTGGAAGCTAATACAAATCATATCGTAGAAGGGACGTCCCAACTTGTTCAAGGATTATCCCTAGGTAAATCCGATGCCATGAAAACCGTTTATACCGATCACTTTGGTATGATCAAGCATTTGGTGCTTAAAAACTCAGGTAACGAAGCGGATGCTGAAGACGTTTTTCAGGAAGCAATGGTCATCCTGTATCAAAAGCTCAATTCCCCCAATTTTGAACTCACTGTGCAATTGAAAACGTATGTGTATTCGATTTGCAGAAATCTGTGGCTCAATGAGTTAAATCGAAGAGGGCGACGAAAAATCGGTCTAAAAGACTATGAAAAATACGTGGAAACAGGCTATCTATTTTCGGTAGATTGGAAAGAAAGACGAGAAGAAACTCTAAATAATGTAGAAAAGGCTATGCGGTACTTGGGTGAAAAGTGCCAACAAATACTTGTTCTGTATTATTTCGATAAGAAGTCTATGGCTGAGATTGCCGTGGAAATGGATTATACGAATGCAGATAACGCTAAAAATCAGAAGTATAAGTGTTTGCGTCAGCTTAAGTGGAACATAAAGCATTGATGGATGAAAACGACATAGCGCTGATTGACCAATTCCTAAGCGGAGAACTTGCTTCGTTGGAAAGGGTTCAGTTCGAAAAACGAGTAAAGTCGGATTTGGAATTTGCGAAAGAGGTACGCCTACAGCAAAAGGTTGTAGACAGTATCCGAGTCCTTGGTGCATCTCGTATGGTTGCTTCCGTAAAGTCGGATTTTGCTGAATGGAAAAACGAGGGACACACGCAATATAAGCCACCTAGTGGTGGGAATTCCTGGTTGAAATTTGTAATAGGCGGGGTAGTGATTGCCGGTGCTGTAGTTGCATACATGATGTACGGTGATTTAATAATGGCACCTGCACCTACAGAACCCGAAGTCGAAGAAAACCTTGTTAAACTGAAAACGACCGAAGAAGAAGTGGCAGATTTGAAGTTGGATGTTAAAGATGTATCAACGTTTCAGGTTCATAAATTGGATTCAGTAGGTCCTGTTTATTCCTATGAAATAAAATACGATGGAACCACTCGGGTGGTCAAGACAAAACAACCTGACCTGGATCAGGTGTTAAAGAAAATGGCAGTCGACTCTCAAAATACGAATGAGATTGACTCCACTAAATCTGGAGATACTACAGAAGCGCCTATTGGTATTGACACGGTCATACCAATCAAAAAGTGATCATCGTTTGGCCGGAGCTGTTTAATCGATTCTTTCGAAAAGAGACATCCGCTTTTGCCTTTTATCCTTTTATTGTTTTGAGACGGGAAGAGTTAAAAAATAATACGCAGCTCATTCGTCACGAAAAAATTCATTTTAAGCAACAGCTTGAACTTCTAATTGTTCCGTTTTATCTTATCTATTTTCTGGAATTTTGTGGACACTTTATTCGTCTAAGGGATATGGACAAAGCTTATCGGGCTATCAGCTTTGAAAAAGAGGCTTATGCGTTTGACCGTGACACAAACTACGTGAAAAACAGAAAATGGTTTGGGATGTGGCGGATCACTAAATCAACGGTATAACCCCTCTTAGAGCCCTCTACAAGGTCAAAATCAACCTAAAGTATGAAACGAAATGCGCTTATTTTAACCAAAATCATCCCTTAGTATGACCCTATTTGCGCGATCTTGAAGTTGTTTTGAAGCACATATTAAGAACACAGTAAAAAATGAAATATCTAGTTTTATTCTGCGCAACAATGGCCTGTTTGATGAGTTGCCAAAAGGAAGAAATTGACATTCAAAATGGCAATCAAATTGGACAAGAGACTGACAACAACTTCCCATTTGTTAAGGTAGGAAACCAGTGGGTTTATGATTTCGTATATCAGGGAAAAGTGTACGATTCTTTAACACGTAAAATAACGGGTTTGAACGCTGACGTTTATGAAGGTTTCCTAATAGACAAAGAAGCTACTTTAACTGAATACCTGTTTATTGACGGGAATAACCTGATGTATTACACCGAAGAAGGAACGAAAGAAGAGGCCTCCATTCTTACGAGGTGGAACGTAAAGGAAGGTGAGAAATGGTTGAAGTTACAGGATGGCGACACATCTGAGGTCGAGGTGATGGCAGTCAATAAAACAGTAGTCTGTCCAGCTGGGGATTTTGAATGTACCGAGTTAAAGATAACAAACCTTGCAACCGGTGATGTTTCTAAAACAACGATAAGCGATATGTTTGGTGTCATAACCATGGCGTTTGAGTATCAGAGCCAGCCGATATTGTATACCCTCAGGACAAAGAACTTTTAACGACGTCCCGGCGCTAATGAATGCGTAGAGCACTCATTAAATGACGCCGTAACGAAATAAATAGAAAGGAAGGGCAATTAATGATTACCCTTCCAGATCAATTTTAAAAACCAATCCAAAACAAGCTAGCTCAATTAATATTTTAAGTCAATGTCAACGTTCGATCTCGCCACAAGGCAAGGACAGAATGTGTTGAACCTGTTTTTTGGTCAAAATTTTAGGTGGTAGGAACAACCCAATAGGATACCTCCGGCTCACCCATAACGCCAGCCTCACGCATAACCTCCATCATTTTGGGGTCTGAAAGCATGCCTTTACACTTTTCCAGATCCGCAACACCGAGTACGATAAAGACCATATTGTCGTTTCCTTCTATGGTTCCTAATCCTCGACAAACCAATCCAGCGGCTAGCCGATTATCATTATCAGCATCAAACTTTTCTCTCCAAACGGCATAATCCGACACTTGGTGCTTGATAGCAGCGACATAATCGCCGGGCTTAAGTTCTGCAGCTTCTTTGTTCATGTATTTCATGTTTAAGTAGCTCACTTCCGGCTCGCCAACAATACCAGCGTCTGCCATCATTGCCTTGAATTCTTCAGAGCCCATTCGAGCCATAGCAGATTCGTGACTTTCGGTCATTTCTGCCACATGTACCATGTTCGGATCATCGACGCTTTGCAGAACTCCTACACGTGCATCGACATTCGATTTTTCCTTGTACATAGCATGCCACGCAGCGAAGTCACTAACTGCATGATTTACGGCGACAGTCGTCATGGAGGGGGCGCTGGCTACGGTATCCGAAACAACCTCGTCTACAACGTCTTCGTCGGGGGCTTTTTTCTCACCTCCACAAGCAGCCAACATAAAAGCGGCGGCCAATAATGTTAAATTTCTAAGTCTCATTATTTCTTTATTTTAGTTCAAATAGTCTTTGAAATAAGGCGCTATTTAACCTTCTACTAATGCGATCAACGTCAGAATATACAAAATCTTCTTCTTATATCATTAGAATGTCATGGTTAAACTGTCATCGTTGAAGCCGATAATGTCATTGACCCAACTAGCGAAATCAAACTGGTCAGGTTTGACTAGCTAATTCTTGGAGCTTAGAATGAGTTGGAACCCGACACTTTTGGAATCGTTGCGCAAACTAAAAAAGTAGGATTCTGGATTGAGCAAAACGAAATACTTTTAATATATATGGCTTCATGGAGTTATCTGGCAAGAAATTCTATTTGCTATATGTGCTTTGATTTCTCGTCTCCTGCCATCACCTTTGCATCAAAGAATACCCTATGTTTGGTTTAGATAAACTCAAAGATTTTAAGAAAAACGCGGAGGAAGCTAAAGCGCGGTTAGACAACATAACCGTGGAAGGAACTGCGGGATCCGACATGGTCAAAGTGGTTTGTACGGCCAGTAAGAAGATTGTTTCTGTGGACATAAGTGAATCGGTTCTTCGCACAGCCCTAAAACCAGATGTAGACAAATTAGTGATGGAAGCAATGAACGACGCCTTAACGCAGGCAGAAGGTGTTACAGAAAGTGAAATGCGCGGTATAATGCCTAATATTCCGGGATTAGGAATTTAGGAACTAAAGCCAGAAAATTCCTCTTGATATCTGGAGTCGAAGGGCATTACAATTGGGTTCGGTTGCCCCTTGAATCACTTTGCTGATTCCATATTGGCCAAGTAAATTAATCTGATGACGCCGATCGATCCTATATCCTACAAAACCAATCACAGATGATTCCGTTTTATTGAATTGAACGTCTGGAATTTCAGTGGTCGAAGTCCCACGAATGGTCTGATTTTTAAGGGTAAATAGCAAGAATTGCGGCTGATACCCTATGCCTATCCGCCAAAGCGGACTTATCTGACGTTTGTACATCAAGGGTACATTAAGTGATATTTTACCGGTTAAAACAGTTGATCGATAATAGTAAATACTATTTTCTACACGGTACGTCTTTAATTCTTCGTTGGCTCCCCAGAAACTGATCATGGGTGCACAGCTAAACTCAGATGTTCCTCGATCGTAAAACACGTATTCAACCCCAATGCCTGCCCCAAATTTGGTATAACTCTGGTTCTCTGTTTTGGAATAAAATATCGATGCCGTTTCTATGTTTAACAAGAGGCCTGGAGATTCTGGATACGCGAATTTGCTTGTTTTCTGGGCATGCGCTTTGGTAGCACCGACCGTAAACAAGAGAGAAAGGATGATTAGTTTAATATCCATGCCGCTTTCAGTTGTAGTGAGTTAAGTCGGTGAGTTGAGGTGTTGATTTTTGTTGTACTGTAGTCTGTAACTCCTTGCTGGAGCTTGACACCCGCTTCAAGACGTTTATACCGGTAGTTAAATTCAACCACAAAGCTCAAATCTTTTTTCGCAAAACCACCGCGGTTCTGTATCGTTGTTTGTTCAATAGTTTTTTCGTTTTCAGGTGCTCCTGGATAGATCAACCTTCGATTAAGGTCGCCTTGTAAGCCTGTAAGGAAAGAGATCTGTGGCCCAATGTTCATACTAATATGATCGGTAATCTGATAGTACAAACAAACGGGAATACTCACATATTTTAAACTTGTAACCCGAGCGCTATCCGTTTGAGAATAATTGATATTGTTAAATATTTTATACGTTTCAATGTAGGTGACTGGCCGAATGGCAATCGGATTATAGCCCAGTTCCAGGTGTAACGCGGTACGCGAATTGAAATATTTCCGTCCAAACATAGATGCGCCCACGTTATTAATGATGTTCTGTGAATTGAATTCTGGAAGAACAATGGTCTGAATTTTGACGCCTACCTGGTTTCTATGGTATCGCTTTTTGAATCTAGACGGTTCTACTACTCTCTTAAACCCAAGGATAGTCTCGCCTTCAAAATCAAAAGAAGATAGGATGGTGTCAAATGGGAAAATAAAACTTCGAGGTGCGATGTTGG
Source organism: uncultured Chitinophagaceae bacterium (assembly GCA_964482155.1). Lineage (GTDB taxonomy): Bacteria > Bacteroidota > Bacteroidia > NS11-12g > UBA9320 > UBA987. Next base: position 6,307 of record CAYZWM010000054.1, read on the forward strand.
GAACAACAATAGGCACTCGATCAATTGTTATCGTCGCAGGTTGGACTACATTGATTGCACGAGTATGGATACTAGGTATGATCTGTTTAGGCTCTTCAACTTCATTCAAACGGAGGAGGGGTAAGTCATTCTGATGATCTACATACAGTGCGGGTTGAATAAGTTGGTTGAGTCCAGTCTCATGGATCAGAGGCAGAATATCTGTTGTGGGATGGGCGATGTCCTTTTTGGGTTTGGAGGCCACAAAAATGGCAACGGCAGAGATCAAAACAGCTCCAACGAATAGGTTTAGGTATAGTTTAAACTTTCCTAAAAACGAAGAGACGACGCCCGTAGCGGGTGGCGATTCAAGGGCTCGGTCCATCTTTTCCCAGGCCTTATCCATATCAGGGCGATCAACGCCCTGCAGTTTTTCTTTCAGGATAATATGTTCTTTATTAGTAGTTCTCATTTCATTTCGTCAAAATTCCAAATTCATAAATTTTTTCTTGCAACAGCTTTCGGCCCTGGTTTAAATGCCACTTACTCGTTCCGGTACTTATATTCAATTCCTTGGCGATTTCAGCATGCGTCCTTCCTTCAACAATGTACATGTTGAGTACAAGTCGTTGGGCGGGCGGTAAAAACCGAAATAAATCCAGGATTTCATTTGAGGTTAATTGTGCGATTACATTAGAATTGATTCTACATTCGGATGCGTCTTCAATAGGTACGTTGAGCATCATCTTTTTTTCTTTTCGAATGAAGTCAATGGCCGTATTTACTATGATGCGTCGAATCCAACCACCAACGGCACCTTTTCCAGAGTACTTCTCAAGTGAGTTAAATACCTTTAAAAACGATTGATTGTACACGTCAACTGCGTCGTCGTTGTTCGAAACATACGACATACATACAGGCATGAGTAACGGGTAGAAATGCTTATAAAGCTTTTCCTGTGCTTGCCTTTCTTGCTTTTTGCACTCCGAAACCCATGTCAATATTTCTTCTTCAGTTACGTTCATTGGCTTCTTTGCCCACATAAAATCAACACGTAAAAAATCACGTTTGTTTTATAGTGACGCATAAAATTACAATAAGGTTGGGTAAAAAAGGCTTTTTTATCTCGAGTTGCTGATGCAATAATTCTCGATTTCAGCCCCAAGTTCGGTCCATTGTTTTTGTCGCCCCCATTCTTTCCCTGTAATATACTGCTTGGAGCTTCGTTTTGCTCCATTGGGATACCAGGTTTCATGAAAGCCATTCAGTTTGCCTTCGTTGTAAGAACAATTGCCTTTAAGTTGGCCATTTTCCCACCAGGTTTTACATTCGCCGTGTTGAATACCATTCTTAAACAAACAGGCTTTAGAGAGTGTTCCGTTTTCATGCCACTCTTTATAAATGCCATGACCTTTGCCATCTATGCATTGCATAAAACTTTTGGAACCGCCGTTCTCAAAAAACTCTTTGTAAATTCCAGTGTAGGGATCTTGTTTCATAAACAGCACGTTATCCTTGTAATAAAAGTCAGAGTTGGATAAAACGTTGTTGTTCATTTATGTGGATAACTGTTGAAGGTACCGTTAACGCTAGCGAATTAAATCAAAATTATCCACAACGCAAAACTTTGTGTTAAAAAATGAATTCTTCTACTACCATTTTATAATCCAGCCAGTTGCTTTTGTTTCCAAATCCAAATCCCCTTTTCGTCCAGGTAACTGGGTAAAAATCCATACATCAGTTTATAGATATTTTCTTGAGGGCGATATTCAATTTGATCAAAAGTGGGTTCAACCACCACGACTCCTTTTTGATCCAACAAACCATAGGAAAGACTTTTTTGCGCCGAGATTTCGCCCTGGTCGTTTATTCTTATATGGGCATACTCCATCGGGAGAATATAATTGCCTTGTACATCGATAACACCCCAACGTCCATTTTTCTTTACCTTGGCGTATCCATTTTTAAATGGAGTTGCACGTTGGTAATAGTCTTTAGATATGAGTTTACCGTGGGTATTATAGAAACTAAAACCCAAAGATGTATTATTGAGAATCAGGCCTTCTGAATACATGGGCCGAGAAGAGAGACTTAACGTGGTTATTTCCGATCCAAATGTATTTATGACTCGATAACCCGTTTTGGAAAAAACGAGAGCTGCACCATTGCCAAACTTGGTGGCATATCGGTAGGTGGGCTTAATTTTCCAATTTCCCTGCTGATCTATGTAACCTGCTTTTTTGTCGGCTTTTATGAGGGCTAATCCATCTTCAAAACCGCTGTACTTACTGACCTTGGTGTATTTCTTTAATTGACGTCCTTCAATGTCATAGAGCCAAACTGAATGACTTCGGTAGCATAGTATGGTACTATCGCTAAATAAGATGTCTGCGTATTTTGTTTTGACAATCGTATTGCCTTCCGTATTCACTACGCCTAAACCACTCCCTTTTCGGACAATAGATAGTCCGTTGGTTTGAAAACCAATTATCTTGTCAAACTTATTGTTCGCAATGAGGTTTCCCAAAGTGTCAACAAATCCAAGTCGCTTGGACCCGATTCGGACCGGTGCAAAGCCATTTTTAAACGGATGGGTTCTCGCATACACAGTTGGAGATATGGGTGTTCCATTTATGTTGAAAATCTGATACCCACGGGTTTTCCTTCCGTTGTTTCCCTGAATAGAAACCCGTTGAGCATAATACCCCTCAGAGCACCACTTTATTCTTCCTCGTGATGGTTTGGTCTTAAACCGTCCAGTCGTATCAATAATCGCCCATTTGTTGTCTACGTGTACCGCGGAATAGCCGTTATGAAATGTGTGGCGGTATGGAATGACCTTCTTTTTCAATTCAATTAAACTTCCATCAGCACGGAGAATGGCAAATTGATTTTTGTGCTTAACCCAGGCCGCACCATCGTTTAAGTCACTTCCGTATGTAAAGACGTTCCCAATTTTCTGGCCATCAGAAGAATAGTAATTGTAGCTCGAAGACTCCTTGGTAACTCGATAAAATGCGCTGTCTCCCTGGCCTAGTTTTTCAATATTGGCGTATTCAAACCTGGATATATGTTGACCGCTTCGATCAATTAAAGCACACGAGTCTGCCTGAAATACGACTGCGTTAACAGGATCAAATTGCTGAGCAAAACGAATTATTTTTGCGCTACTGTACCGATTATCGAATAGAAGGCGACCATTTTCATCGATGTAACTCCATTGACCACCTACGGCATACACCCTCACCTGTTTTGCCCGATATCTGCGTATTATTTGACTGAGAAACCGGGTGTAAGAGGTTCCGAGAGAATAACGATACATGGCGCAAAACGCATTGGCTTCTCCCAGATTTTGATTGCTTGGTTTTTCTACATAACTAAGATGTCCGTTGAGATAAATGCGCGCCCGTCCGTTAACGAATTCGTCAATAAAAGGCGAGTTGTAGTTGTACAATCTCCCCGTACCTTTTCGTACCAATTCGAATTTTCCATTACTCCTCCGCGCACGGATTACACGAATGTCGTCCGATCCAAGGTTTTTTGTGTCGATAAAACTGTAACGGGGTTTTAAAATTAGGAAACCCAGTTCTTCGTCAACCAACCCCTGATAGCTCACCAACAAGCGACCCGTCCGTTTGCTGTAAATGTCTTTTTTTACTAAGGTATAACGACTTCCATTGAGCATAGTGTACGAAGAGAATCTTGGTGGAATGAGAACCCTTCCGTCGGTACTTTGGTAACCCCATAGTTGATTCGCGGTAAACCATCTGCCTGCTCGAACAATACCTGTATCCGTAGCGACAATATTGCTGCTACCGCGATTCATATACCCTTCTCGAGCCACAGCCGTTCGATGATTGAGAAACTCCATACTGTCGCCTATTACGCCGTTATTATGTTCGAATAACATTAGGGATTTCTCTTGCGTAAAGGTTTTTATCCGCGTGTCGTATAAAAACAAAGAGGTGAATCGGCAGGACAATATTTCTTTACCTTGATCTCGAGAATATAACCCAATTCCGCCAGGAGTGGTAATCCTTATTAAGTCTGCGGTGACCACATTTATGGTGGTGTACTTCCATTCTAACAAGGGGTTTAAGGACGAGTCTAATAGGTTGGCAAAACCATTTTTATATACCAGATATGAATTGTCCGGTTGCAAGTTGACCATATCGAAGGTGTCTGGTACTACCGTTGTATTGAGGACAATAAAGCGGTTGCTATGTTGGTTGAGAACCAGACGGTGTGAATCTGAACTTTCAACAAACCCCTTGTTCGAACAAATCGATTTTAAGGGATTGGATTGGAAAAGGGTCGAGTCCTTCTTATGAACACCCATGAAGTACTGTTGATTTATGTGTAACAGAGATGTCCACTTAAAACCACCGAAGTTTTCATTCGAATCGGTCAGGACGTCCCAGTGCTTTTTGTTGCTTTTCAGAAACACCTTATTCGCCATGAGTCGAATGTCTAAATACGTTTCCTTTACATGCAGTTTGTGTTTGGGAATATAGTAACTGTATCTGTTTTCATCGACCTCCGACAATAACCAAAAATTACCTTCATAGAGTTCAATAGTTACATAGTGACACGGTACGACAATACGTCCTGAACTATCCATTAACCCAGTTTTATTTTTCCGAGAGATTTTAAATATTCCTGAAACAGGCGTACCGACTATGGAAGAAAACTGAGCTTTTCGTATAATCTTTCCGCCAACATCTGCCATCCCATATAGCTGATCCTTTGAAAATATTAAGCGATTCTTGAGGTGAGTGAAGTCATTTATTCCGTGTGGGGTTAACGCTTCGCCCTGAGAGTTAATCAGCATATTTTTACCGTTGCGTTCTACTTTGGCAACACCAGATTGGAAGGGATACGCTCTATCGTAAGTAGCTGGAATGACCAGAACTCCTTGTGTGTTTACATAGCCCCACAAACCATTGTGTCGAACTGGGTATACAGCGTTTTGACTATATCCAAGTAAACCCAGAAAGACCAGGAATAGACAGAAACACAGTTTTCTTAAATAGTCCATTGACACCAGATTCTAGGAGTTGGCGGAGATGAACTTACTGAGATCTTGAGTTGATGTGACAAAGACACCAGTTGGTTTGAGGCTTAAGTTTATTTCTTTCGTTCGCCTCGCTTTAGCCAATTTGGTTGGCGAGATTTCCGTAGTTTTTAAAATGGCAATTTCATCATTTGGCATAATGACCAATAGAGTATTTGGATAGGTCGGGTTAAAGGCAAAATTTCCCATAGAAGATTGGTAAAATGTGATGACATCACGTCGATCACCCGTTATCATATAAACAACAGGAAGGTCTTTGTCTTCATACAGACCATCCACATGGTATTCTGCATTTAATACCAGGGTTTCGGATTGTTTTATTATCCTGTCCCAGTTATAAACGCCCATGCTTTGAACACTCACAGCTCGAATAAAGGCTTGTCTTGAGTCGACCAGTTTAGCCGCATTTTCTGCCTTAATTATCCGGTCTTCATACTTCTTAAAAGCAGTATTGTATGTGGTCAGAGCCTGATCATAATCCTGGCCAAAAAGGACGGGAGTGATCTGTACGGTTTTGGTTAACGTGGTCCATTTTCGAACCGTTTTATCTGTTATTGAATCTGCACTTTTTCGAAGGACATTGCGTTTTGCTGTAATTTGAAATCCCCCATCCCGACTGTTATAATTGGTAATCGTCATGCTTTCCCAGCGGGATTTAAAAAGCCAATCGTATTCACCCTTTTTAGACTTTTCTTCATCATTAAATTTCCACATTAAGTTGCCCCAATTTTGAATACCGTACGTAGACTTATTGTCAATTTTTAGTTCGAAAACTAAATCTGTGCTTAATGCTTCTTTTGGTTTGGGCGGCGCAACGACATAATCGGGAATGAAATCACCTACTTGAGTTAGACGGGTATTCGTTGTTGGCACTGGATTGGGTGACGTTTGGGCGCTGAGGTCTGACTTACTTTGTTCTACCCATTTGCCGTCAGCCGCATCAAATGAGTAAAAGTTGAAATCGCCAGGTTTATTGCTCATGGTCTGGATTTCAATCTGTTTTCCTTCCGCTAGTTGTAGTTTTTTGCCCTGTTGTGTTGCGTTTATTTCAAACATTCCTCCGCTTTCAAAGTAGCCTGTTTTTCCGCCAACGTTAATACACATTGGTAAACCACTAGCGATGACTGAAGCCGGATCGTTAATCTCTGAAAATTCAAGTTTAACTTCCCCCTGAACGAGGTTACCGTTTTCATCAACAAACGCGTTTTCGGGAACGATAACCTTCGCCCCAGTTTCATAATTGATTTGCGCTCCTTTGCTCACTTCAAATACGTCCGACTGGCAGCCGATGGCAAGTGATTTTGAATGCGAAACGCGTTGAAACTGTTCAGTTTTTTTGAGAATTTTGGCTGTTTTTTTCTCGGATAGTTTGCCCGAATGGTTACAGGCGATAAGCGCAGTGGATAATACCATTGCAGCAAAAAGGTTGTATTTTGTGTTCATATTTCAAGGTGTTATTCTCTAAACGTTCAAGGATGTTCTCCTTGTTTTAGGGTTAATACTTGAATGACTAAAAGGTAACCTTCCTAGCGGTAAATAATTGGTATTTCGAGAACGTGTATAAACGACAAATTATTGTTTATACGAATTGCGTTCTATTTAAGAGTCTCTTTTTCAGAGGCTAAGCCACTGGGTTTTGAATAATTTCATAGCTGTATTCTTCAATATTCTTTTCATGAAGAAACTTAAGTTCAACCTCTTCCTGCGACGAGCCAACAAAATAGGACGTATATTCTTTGGCGTCTCCGGCTTTCTTCCACTTAACGCTGTACGAATATTCTTCCACATCCGTGCTTTTACTGATTAAATATGATTTGGTTTTTCCCAAACAATCAATACTGCTGGTTCCTGTTACAGTATGCAAAAGCATATACTCATTATGGCGTTGGTTATACGTCAGAACATTCAACTTCACTGTTTCATTATCCGATAATAGGTTCACATGGTAGTCGAAATGACACGAAACACCGTTGTCTTCTCGTAGAAGCTCAGAAATATCATGTTGGAGTTTTATCTGTTCTAATTTTTTATCGATTTTAGACATATTCGTTGCACTTTTGACAAAGCAAAGCAACGTAATTTTTCTCATTAATAAGCACTATGGAATTAAGTCACGATTATTTTATGAAGCAGGCCATAAAACAGGCCCTGCTTGCCGCCGCGGATGATGAAGTGCCAATTGGTGCGGTCGTAGTGGTCAACAATGAAATTATCGGTAAAGGATACAATCAAACCAGACGATTAAATGATAACACGGCGCATGCTGAAATGATCGCGTTAACGGCTGGCTTTAATCAATTTAATTCAAGTATTTTGGATGAGTGCAGTCTGTACGTTACAATAGAACCTTGTGCTATGTGTGCCGGAGCGTTGAAATGGGCACGGATAGGAACGCTGGTTTATGGAGCCCAAGAACCAAAAAGTGGATTCACATTATATGAACCCACCTTACTTCACCCAAAAACTCAAATTATTCCGGGCATTCTAGAAGACGAATGTCGGATGATCATGCAAGAGTTCTTTGTTAGTAAAAGAGAGTAGTTCAGCTCAATTGCCTAAAGAAAAATATCGAAATTTATGGTTAAGTCGCCACGAACACCTACTGGAATGATGGAGGCTGTACGTTGAATGGCTTTTGGATCTGACGCCCATGCGTCCTCTTCGATATGAGGGTCACCTTTAAAGTATAATTGTGAGATCAGTTCGTTGTGATTTTCGGCACTCACTCTAAAATGAATGTGAGCCGGGCGGTAAAGTCTACCATTTAAATATTTACCCGGCATAATGGTTTTGAAGGAATATTCACCCTTTTCATTGGTTGTCCAACTGGCTCGTTGATTAAATTTATCAGATTTGTTGTCGTACTCCCCGTTGATGTTACAGTGCCATATTTCTACCTTGGCATTTTTGACCGGAGTTGTACAATCTGGTCCTAAAACACGTCCTTTTATTTCTATTACCGCTCCAGGTAAACCGGGGTAGGTGAGGTCATGTTTAATGGGGGACCCAGGACGATAAAAAGGACCCAGGATGTCATTGGTTGTTCGGCAATCACCCGTGAATGATTCTCCAACTTTACGAATGTTTCCAAACGCTGAGAGGGAAAATGCAGCAAGCGATGCTGTTGTTAAAAATTTCTTTCTGTCCATATTATAGCTCCTAATTAATGTATAACGTCGATTAGCTTGACATTCCCCTCGGGCGTGATTATAAAAAATTGTTTTTCTAGTTTGGGTCCCTTTTTGGCTTTGGGGTAATTCATAAATTTGGCTTGCAAATTGAGGGTATACTGAATGGTTGGTTTTGAAATTTTTGGGCGAATAACCATGTCAAAATCTGTAAATGGAAGTGGGTTATAATACATACTTGGTGCAGCAACTATGGTAGGCATTACAGTGCCACCAACTTTGGCTAATAGTTTGTCGTATGAAAGCTTGCTTAGTCCTTTGTAGGTAGCATAGCGCGATATGGGATAGATCACACCTGTTTTTTCAGCTAGGATGCGATCAAATGTATCAATTCGAAACCCAGCTTGTTTATATCTGGCCTCAACCGCTTTTAAGTAGGTTCCTGCGGCATGTCGCATGGTGTCGAAATACGAAAACGGATTCTCTGCAAAATAATCCACCTTTATTAGGTCGTATATTTCTGATTTTGAAGCCTCGAAAACGATGTCGTTCAAAAGATCAAATTCGGAATACATGACGGTAATATTCTTATGCAGTTCAAAGCCGATGGGTACTTCCTGAAAACTTTTACTGAATAATTTACGCTGACTTTTTAGCGCATAAATGGGTACTTGAGAAATAATCTCGACCACCACGTCATTCTTCGTTACACCATGTTTTGCTAACGTCGTTTTAAACCGATCTAGTCGATCGTTTATCAATAGATTGACTTCAACAGCAGTTTCGGCTACTTGTCGAACATTAAACATAACACTGTAGCTGGTGGCCTCCACATTCATCAAAATGCTGATGTCCATAACGGTTTCATTGTTATTGACAATTCCCGCTTTAAACCGGCTCAATTGCTGTTGGTCAACACGAACGTTGTTTGACCAGTTTTGAAGCTCCTGCATACGATAATTTTGAACCGATATTTGAGCGTTCAGCGTAAATATGGTACATATACAAATGGCGCTTAATACGTACTTTTTCATAGAATTTTTATTCAAATATGGGACCCACATCGACTCAGTTCAAGCACCAATGAGGCAAAGAAGAGGTTGGCTTAGGGAAAGTAGATATTAGATGGCCCAACCCTGTTTCGTTTAAATACGTCATAGAACCATATGGCGTTAATGGTTCGAATTCCTAGTTTCGTTGTGCGAATGAAACCCTATACAATATTTCTTTTGTGGCTGATGAGTTTCTCCTATTCCGTGTCTGCACAAGACTGTAATAAGGAAGTTCTTTACTTTAAAAATAATTCGTATCGAATTGAAGAAGACCAACAAGATTATATACTTAAGGTGCTCAACTCGTTGAATAAGGAACAAACGTATTTGTTCGAAATTGGGGGGCACACGGACGAAAAACATGGGTCAGGATATAACCGGAAACTTGCGGGCAGGCGGATGGACAATGTGATCGACATCATTGAATCTCAGGGGTTCAAAAACATCATTATTTATAGAAGGAACTTTGGAGAAACCAAACCCGTCTCAAACAAAAACAAATTAAATAGGCGGGTTGAAATAAATTTCAAACGCTTAAATAAGGATAAGACGATAACATTATTTGGAAACGATGGTGTGCAAGTATCCATCCCTTATCAGTATTTCAGAAATCAAGAATACTGCGACTGTAATCCTATTTTGACCAATGTAGAGAACCAAATGGGAATTAGAACTCTCCGGATTGAATCGGATTGTTTCCGTGGTTCAAGATGTTTGCAGGCCGAATTTAGAATTCCGTTTAGCCAGTTTGAGGTTAATGATGGTCAGGAATTCCCTGCTCCTCTTAATTTTCATGGCTGTTTAGGTTTTAATTCCATTAATCCAAAAAAGGGTTTTAAGGACTCGACGTATTCCTATGACTTACAAACCCGAGAATACATTATTAATTTTGATTGTTTGCCATGGTCTGGAATTTGCTGTGGCTTTAGGGGTGGGTGTAGAAATGTAGCTTACGAAGTGATTCTACCCAATGATGTTGGCATACTAACCGCTTTTGTGGAGTCCCTGAATGCGCAAGAGCCAATTGCTCTCGATCCAGATACCACGTCAATTGATCCTTCGAGATTTCAAAAGGACTATAGAACTGTCCGTTCCGCAGCATTTATAGATGGAGAATTGCATACGCTTAGTTTGGACATGGATTCCTTGTTCAAAAATAAAAAAGTGGTATTCTTAGGTGGAGATTCATGTCTTTATCGAATGCAAATTCCTTTAGATAAATATGAGGTTGTCCGTTTCTCCAAAAAGAAAGTGGTGGTTAAACTTCCACATAAAAATAAGGTGGATTCGGTTGGTTTCTATTTGAGAGATGTAGATTTTATTTACCCAATTGATTCACAAAGTCCGAGGAAATTTTCTAGTCAGAGTATTCGTTACAGTCACGATATTGCACTGAGCCTTAATGGGTACTGGGTTGTTGTTAAAAAGAAGAAGTTTAAAAAGCGCGTTAAACGCAAAGCAAATACGACTTTTTATAAGCTTCGGAAACGACAGCTTCGCATGTTGCTAAAACAAGTGAACTAAGAACTTCTCGAAATGCTTGAGGCCACAATCTCAGCCACACATTCTGGATTTAATAAGGTTGAAATATCTCCAAAATCAGACGTTTCTCCATCCGCAATTTTGCGCAGAATACGCCGCATTATTTTACCGCTTCGTGTTTTTGGTAACGCGGTACAGATGTGAATGCGTTCAGGTTTGGCAATAGGGCCAATGATATGGGAAACCAACTCCAGAATATCCGTTTTGAGTCCGGAGTAGTTCTTATCCTGAAGGCCTGCTGTTTCGCTCAATGTTACAAACGCACATATGGCATTGCCCTTGATGGGATGGGGATACCCAACAACGGCACTTTCAATGACGATTTCATGTTCATCTATGGCATTCTCAATTTCGGCGGTACCCAGGTTATGACCACTAACGATGACTACATCATCAACTCTACCTGTAATTCTATAGTTCCCGTTTAGGTCTCTTTTAGCACCATCTCCCGTAAAATAGTTCCCGGGAAATGAGGTGTAATAGGTGTCTTTAAAGCGCTCGTGGTTGCCATAAATGGTTCGGGCCATTCCAGGCCATGGGTGTTTAATGCAAAGACGACCTTCGGCTTCTGGGGCTGTAATTTCATTTCCCGTTTCATCCATCAAACACGGTTGAATACCTGGTAGGGGTAAGGTTGCAAACGTTGGGATGGTTTTGGTAATGCCCGCCAAAGGAGAAATCATAATGCCACCTGTTTCTGTTTGCCACCAGGTATCAACAATTGGACATTGTTTTTTGCCAATGTTGACGTCATACCATTCCCAGGCTTCCTTGTTAATAGGTTCACCAACGGTACCCAACGTTTTGAGACTCGAAAGGTCACAATTATTGACCAAATTGATGTCGCATTGTGCCAACGAACGAATGGCTGTAGGTGCGGTATAGAAAATGTTGACTTGGTGTTTTTCCACGACTTGCCAGAACCGATCGGTATGCGGATAGCTAGGAACACCTTCGAACATGATCGTTGTTGCACCAGCACTAAGAGGACCATATACGATGTAGCTATGTCCCGTTATCCAACCAATATCTGCCGTACACCAATAGACATCATCCGATTTATATTGAAATACGTTTCTGAATGTGAAATTTGCGTAAACCATATAACCTCCACATGTATGCACCATACCTTTAGGTTTACCGGTACTTCCGGAGGTATACAAAATAAACAGCATGTCTTCCGCATCCATACTTTCAGCCGGGCAGATGTCAGACTGTTTATCGAACAAATCAGTCCACCAGATATCCCGCTTTTCGTCCATGTAAATTGGGGTTCCCGTACGTTTACATACAATGACTTTTTCAACGCACTTACACATTTCCAGCGCCTCGTCTACAATAGACTTGGTATGGGTGATTTTATCACCTCTAAATCCTCCATCAGCGGTCAAAACATATTTACACGAGGCATCATTGATTCGGTCAGCCAGGCTTTTGGAGCTAAAACCTGCAAAAACGACGGAATGAATTGCTCCAATTCGAGCACAGGCAAGGACGGCATAAGCCAGTTCAGGTATCATAGGCATATAAAGACAGATACGGTCTCCTTTTTTTGCCCCGATTTCTTTGAGCATATTGGCCGCTTTGTTAACGTTTACGCTCAGTTCGTTGTACGAAATGTGAAGCGCCTCCTCATTCGGATTGTTGGGCTCAAAAATGATGGCCGTTTGGTCGCCTTTTTTGGCTAAATGGCGATCAATGCAATTTTCAGTAATATTAAGTTTACCTCCAGTGAACCACGAAATTTCTGGTTTGTGTAGGTCGTACTCCAATACCTTTGACCACGGTTCGTGCCAGTCAAACTCATTCCTTGCAAATTCACCCCAAAATTCTTCTGGGGCCTGGATACTTCTTTTATAGAGATCTTGGTATTGATCGAAATTGGAGGCAATAAACACTGACATATGGGGGTAAATTTAGAGTATTATTACCAAACATAATACAGCGAATAACGACTTAAACAGATTGAATGGTTTTGACTAAATCATTCGCCTGGATTACACCACTTTCCCGCCAGACCTGCTTCCCGTCTTTAAAAATAATCAGAGTGGGAACCCCACGAACGGCATAATTCTGTGCAAGTGCACTGTTTTTGTCGACATCAATTTTGATAATTTTTACATCATCTCCCAGTTTGCTTTTTACCTGATTTAGAATGGGCGGCATCATTTTACAAGGGCCACACCATTCCGCAAAGAAATCAACCAGAACCGGTGTATTTGAGTCGATAATGTCTTTAAACTTTGCCATGTTTACGTCGTATTGAGGTATGAGGAATTGCAAACGATGTGCCATGGATATTTCCATGCCCATCTGTCAGGTCAATTGACTAAGGCATCGGCTTTATGCCAGGGTCCGCCGTTGTAGGCTTCGATGTCCTGTTTTTTCAAGACTTTTGCAGCGCGTGCACTCCGTATGAGGATT
>CAYZWM010000055.1:0-19179 GCA_964482155.1 uncultured Chitinophagaceae bacterium
TGGTTGGATATTTTACGGTTTCGTTGGCCAACGACATTAAATCACTATCATTCGCTTTTCCAAAAGTAGACTCCCTTGTCTTTGCCAATCGGAATCATGCGCCTGTTGCCTATTTTGAGAATCTGGGTGACAGTGACCAGGTTGTTCCATTTAGCGTTTCCTACCAAATTGAATTCAATTCGTCTATCATATACAATTCCAATAGAAGTATAATGCTCAATCAAGGCGTTTCACGCGATGTGACGTTTGATGCGACGTTTAACCCAAAGACACCGGGCACATACACCATGACGATTATTTCCAGATTAGGTGCGGATCAAATTACAACAAATGACACCTTGGTGGGCACGTTTGAAGTGGATTATCACAGCAGTGTTTCAAACTTAATGAACAGCCGGGTTCGTGTTTATCCTAATCCAACTAAAGATGTAATTACACTTAGTGCTGAAGGGCTTACGATTTATAAACTTCGATTATTTGATGGACTTGGGCGTGATATGAATTTTAGCACGAGTCGAAAAATCGATAATACAGTAGAAATTGACGTTCACCATTTACCCGCCCAACTCTATTGGTTAGAGATTCAAACCGAAAACGGTAGCCTTTGGAAAAAAGTAATTCTATTGGATTAATAGACTTCTTCACTGATCAATTCACCCTCTTCATAAACTTCCTTTTTTACTAAGGTTCCATATGCGCTGTAGAACAATTGGTCGCCTTCTTTTTTACCGTTAGATACGCGTAAGGTTGATTCTATTTCACCCGTGGTGTGGTAGAATGTCCATAAACCGTCTTGTACATCGTCTACCATCATGCCTTCTGCATAAAGCTCACCGGTTTTGAAATAGTTTTGCGACATGCCATTGGCTTTTCCCTGTGCATAGATTGATTTATTCTGGAGGCTTCCATCTTCAACGTTTTGTATCCATTCACCTTCCATAAAACCGTTTTTGTACGTACCCTCAGACAAGACCGAACTATCTTCATTTAGGTTGATCTGATACCCGTTGCCAGCTATTACCATTTGTTTGCCTTCAGGTGTCCATGAATTAATCATGTTAAAATCATGATTGACGTATTTTCCGACCCTACTACGCTGCCCAGTTTCATACCAAAACTCCCATCGACCATCTTGCAAGCCGTTAGTAATTTGACCATCTGATACCAGGTTGCCGTTGTCGTAATATACGTGCACATTTCCTTCACCGTTCGTTACCAATTGCTCACCTTTTGTATTCCAAAAGGAATGTATGTAACTCTCATTATTATGGTATGAGGTAACCATAGACGAATCGCCATCTTCATCGAAATCAAACCAACTCCCTACTTTTTCACCTTCTTTATAGTCTCCATATTCGGATATGGTTCCATTTTTGTACCAATACGTCCACTTCTTTTCTGGTAGGTTACGCTCCATAAGTCCTTGCCCACTCAATTCTCCTGACTCATACCAAAACGAAACTTTTCCTGTTGTTCGTCCGTCAACATAAGTCTCTTCTTCCTTCTTATTTCCATTGGAGTGGTAAAACGTGTGGAGTCCATGCATCAACCCAAGTTTATAACGAGCTTCCTCAACAATGTTTCCATTTTCATCCCACCATGTAAATAGGCTGTCTTCAATGCCATTTTGAAAATATTGGACAGAAGAGACTTCACCACTTTCGTGCCAAAACGTCCATTTACCGTCCATATTTTCTCCGATCATTTTCCCATTCGCCTCCTTATTACCGGAAGCATAGTCGTAGGTGGTGGTGCCGTCATTAAAATACGCAAAGGCACTAATAGCAATAATGACCAAGGCCAATCCACTATAGAAATAGACGGGGGTTTTGGCCATGCTCTTTTCCGTATTCAGGTCTAAACGCAGTTCATCGGGAATGCCTGCTCCTTCATAGGCGGTTTCGCAGTTTTCACAAACGGCTACATTCCTCCTACTGGTCGGTACAAACGGGATCCAAAACAAATGAAAATACCCTCTAAATAAATGAAAGTACAGTTTTCTTTCATGACAGTTGGGGCATGTGTAGGCTCTATCTTGTGTTGATTTGAGTTTCCTTTCTCCAGTTCCGTATACGATCATAATGTGTGGTAAATTACTACGTTTGTTAAGGGTTATCAGGGATTAGCTGATGCGGTATTTAGGTGAGTTAACGACGTAAGCTAACTACATTGTCGTAAAAAGGCGTATCTGTACGTTCATAAAACGTTAACACAAATTCGGAACTAGATAGGTAGGAAATCTCGAAAAGTTCTGTACCTACACTCATGGTTTGGTCGTCAATAACCAGATAGTCTGTGGTATCAAAATCCCCTTCTATCTTCATGTACAACTTGTCGTCGGACCTAAAATCCATATAATCGCCAGGCAACATGTCTATGGTATCCGTATAATCGTATGTGTTGGAAGATCCTACGTAAACGTTATCCCAGATGCTTTCTAATATCCACTTGTTTTGTATTTTTTCTGTAGTGGTTAACGTGGTGTTATCAACCGTATCTGGATCGTTATCGTCGTTACATGCATAGACCATTGTAAGAGCGACAAGCGAGATGAGAATGGATTTTTTCATTATTTGTGATTTTTGCCAAATATAAGGCAAACACGTGTTTTGATCTTATTTTTTTCAAGAACAAGCCCCGTACAGTGGCACAATGAGGATTTTTGGCTGGGTTTTTATCGATGCATTAGACGTTCATGACATCTTAATCGGTTATTGGACAACTCCTATTCGATTGTTCAGGGTAACTTTATTTCCGGTCACGGTATCGATATAGAAAAATCTTACTTCGACCTCTTTTCCGCTTGGAATGTTGTAAAAACGTAAGGCAAGTTGCCCAAACCCCATTTCGTTCATTTTGGCGTGGTTTGACCACTTTTTCTTTTTGTATTTCAAAAACAAAAACCGTTTCGGTATGCGTACCTCTCCGACCACTTCTGCGGTATTCGGCACATATAGGGTTACCGTCTCTTTCGTCGAAAACTGATTCGTATTGAAATTAAGCAGGCGAGGTGCTGAATAATCAAACGTAGGATGTTTCATAGTCATTGCCAGCGCCAGATTGAAATCCGGAAGGCCATGCCCCATTACGTTGTCTGGTTCCAGCAACATATGGCTCGATTCGATGGCTATTTGACGAAGTTGTTTTACGGATAGATTTGGATTGGCTTGCCATAAACACGCCATTAAACCGGCTATGACGGGACATGAATAAGACGTTCCATTTCCACTACCAACACCATAGGTTGTTGCTACTGTCGTATTCCGTCCAAGAGCAGCAATATCTGGCTTTATTCGATAATCAGCCGTAGGACCAGGCGAACTAAATGCAGGTGCCTCCAACTTGGTATCGACCGCACCTACGACCAGGATATCTTCAACATCGGCCGGAAAGTCAATCTTTCCCCAATCTTTATTGCCATCGTTACCGGCAGAATTTACGACCAGAATCCCTTTTTGTGCAGCTACCGCAGCACCACGACTGATGTAAGTCGATTTACCGTCCAAGTCGGCATGCGTGTGGTTTAATCTTTTTTCATCAAAAGTGTTGTAGCCAAGCGATGAATTGATGATGTCGACGCCCATACTATCTGCCATTTCTGCTGCACGAACCCAGTTCAGCTCTTCCAACCAATTTTCATAGTGGTTCGCTTCTGTACGGATCAACACATAAGATGCGTCTGGGGCACCTCCAATCATTTTCCCTTCTTTATAGGCCGCCAAACAACCCAATACGTGTAATCCGTGGTCGTCGTCGTTATACACATTGGTTTCCCTATCAACCAGATCATAGGTATAGGTTACACGATTATTTTCATATAAATGGGATAATACACTTACCTCGTTGGCTTTTTTGAAACCGGCATCAAAAACGGCGATGAGCATACCCGTTCCCCGAAACCCAAGTTGGTGGAGGGCTGGTCCCCGAAGCATATCCAATTGTTTGAAACCTTTACCATAAAGTTCCTTTTCGTTCTCTTTTTCATCTTCAATAGACTGACTTCCCGAATGAACTGTTTTCTCATTTGATTTACCCAAATAAACCACGGTATCGACGAAAAACTTAATTTTCAAACGGAATGCTGAATCCATGCTCGATGTAGAAATAACGGCACCATTAAGCCACTTAGATACATATCTAATCTCAATGGAGGGTTTTCTAATGTTATCTATGTAAGAAGCCGTAACAGGCAAATCCAGAGAGTCTATTGGGATGTTTAATCGTTTTCTGCGTTCCAAACATCGCTGAGACAAATACGTATGAGGTTCCTCGATGTTTACGTAATTCAATCCTTTGTCGTGAAACTGGACAAAAAAGTGATATCTCTTTTCATCAGCAGCAGCCTGGCCACAAATTAATAAAAGTCCAAGTGAGATGAGTGTTTTCAAATGAATGATTAATTAGTAAACGAAATTAGTTTCCAATGGTAGTCGAAACCCTCCTTAACACCAAACTGTTTTTCTGTAGAAACCACCCTTTTCTCTACCAGACCAATACCTACGGCATATAACTCCCAACGGATGTTCTGATCAATAATGGATGTATCGAATTCCTGTTGTACAAAAACAGTTGTTGCAAACGAGTCAAAAAGTTGGCTATTGTGTTTCTCTGATTTCAGATAACGAAACCGATCTTCTGCGTTAGAATTTAACTGATTGGCATTCCACGAAACCCTATTTTTAACAGGAAATAGTAGGTGCATAACCGCTCTGTTGCTATCAATTCGAACTGCCCGGTAATTCGTTTTGTAAAAGGTTATGGTGTTAAAGTAATTCCAATCGGTTGTGTCCGTTTTGTAAGAAACATCCACTAAAAATTGAGTGGTACCATCATCGGATATAAACGAAGAAGTAATTCGTTCTCGTCGTTGGAATTGATATAGGGTGGCATCTTCTGTAAAACGATCATATTCCGTAGAATCGATAGCATATATCCATTCGTTGCCAATTTCCAACGGAAAATAGTCCGGGCCAAAACTCGTCGGTTCCTCCACATCGCGACACATGGAAAACAGAATAATTAATGCAATTAACGGACTAGTCTTCAAAACTTAATAACGTATAGGTGTAATCAAATCCATCCGGTACTTCTTCTGGGTCGTTCAGTGTCTTTTTGGTCCAACTAATCTGATGTGAATAGACCAGGCCAATGTGTTTGGCATATTTCTCGATTCCATAGTTACGTAAGGTTTTAAAATCGTCGTCTCGTTGCAATACATGAACGGTACTGTCGTATACGTGATCGCCAATGCGTTCACTTAACCCCACGTGAATAATCTCTGCCTCTTCCTCTCTTCGTTTATTAAACGCATTAGAATCCCAATATTTAAATATGGATGGAGGGAAAACGAGACTTACCACGCGAATGTTAGAATCGATGGTTTCTGCTCTATAATCTGTAATGCGTCGTGTAAAGTTTCTATGAAACGAATAATCTCCAATGGAGTCTGTGGTTCTGTACGCTGAAATAATGCTATTTCGAATACCGTTATTGTCTTTTATCGTATCACTTACCACATATTTGACATAAAAGGTAAACGTATCGATTTCGTTCGATGCATTAAATGGATTGAAATGAATGGAATCAACGCGGTATATCCATGTATTGCCCACCTCAAATGGGAAATATCCATAACCCGCATCGTGAGACGTTGGTTCAAGACGATTTTTCCTGCAGCCGACTCCAACAAAAAGCAATAAAGCTAACAGGCTTATACCTATGTATTTTATGTATCTTATCATGACTAAAACGAGGCGTAATTCCCCCTTCAATACAAAGAAGCATATTAATTAATAATTCAGTAAAATTAGTTTTACTGATATGCCTACTTTTGCCGACAAAATTAGCGTTTGTATTATGTTATTGAAAGGTAAAGAAATTGCAGATCAAATCAAAGAGGAGATTGCTGTTGTTGTTGAAAAAATAGTAGCCAAAGGTCAGCGTGCACCACACCTGGTCGCTATTTTGGTTGGCGAAGACGGCGCAAGTAAAACGTATGTAAAAAACAAGGAACTTGCCTGTGAAAAAGTTGGATTTACCTCAACGTTGGTTCGATTGTCAGTTGATACGCCGGAAGATGAATTGTTGGCTAAAATAGAAGAGATCAATAACGATGATTCTATTGACGGTTTAATCGTTCAATTGCCTTTACCCAAACACATATCAGAAAGCAAGGTTACTCAGGCTATAGACCCTGCAAAAGATGTTGACGGTTTCCACGATGTTAGTGTCGGAAAATTGACAAAAGGTCAGGATACGTTTATCAGTGCAACTCCGTTTGGAATCATTCAAATTCTTGAGCGATATAATATTGATACCAGTGGCAAACATTGTGTTGTTGTTGGAAGAAGCAACATAGTTGGCCGACCCATGAGTATTTTGATGTCGAGAAGTGGCAACCCGGGTAACTGTACCGTTACTCTGTGTCATAGTCGAACGGTTGATTTAGCTTCCTATACCCGATCTGCTGACATTTTAATTGTCGCATTAGGTATTCCAGAATTCGTTAAAGGCGATATGGTCAAAGAAGGTGCTACCGTAATTGACGTAGGAATTACTCGAGTAGATGCAGACAACAAACGCGGTTATGTATTAAAAGGTGATGTAGAATTTGAGTCAGCAGAAAAAGTAGCTGGATACATTACACCTGTTCCTGGTGGTGTTGGACCAATGACTATTATTGGTTTAATGCAAAACACCTTAAAATCTCACCAAATTAAGTTTAATGGATAGTCAAAAACTGCCAGTTGTGGAGCAGTTTTACACCATTCAGGGTGAAGGCCGATTTACGGGCCATGCAGCCTATTTTATTCGGCTAGCAGGTTGCGATGTGGGCTGTGTATGGTGTGATGTTAAAGACAGTTGGAACACGGAAGGTTTTCCTACATTTTCGCCCGAAGAACTTGCTGATAAGGCGTCAGAACACTCGGCTGATATCGTGGTGATTACAGGCGGAGAACCAGCGATGTATGATCTAACGCAGTTATGCGAGGCCTTACACAAGCAAGGCAAACGTGTTCATATAGAAACCTCGGGAGCCCATCCCATCCGTGGAGAGTTTGACTGGGTTACTTTTTCACCAAAGAAATTTAAAGCACCTGTTGACGAATCTGCATCAAAAGCACATGAGTTAAAAATTGTCGTTTTCAATAAATCAGATTTGAAATGGGCAGAGACATTTCAGAAGCAGGTTCCCAAAGATTGTTTGCTCTACTTACAACCTGAATGGAGTAAAAATGAGGAGATGCATCCTCTCCTTGTGGAATACGTATTAAACCACCCAGAATGGCACATTGGCCTTCAAACGCACAAGTATTTGGGCGTTGATTAAAGACTTTTTCAATAACTACTAACTACCAAGTAAAAGCCTTAAAATTGCAGGCTTATTTCTAAGATCAAAAAATGGCATTACAAGCAGGTATCGTAGGACTTCCAAACGTAGGGAAATCAACACTTTTTAATTGTTTGAGTAATGCTCAGGCACAGAGCGCAAACTTTCCGTTTTGCACCATTGAACCCAACGTGGGAACCATTACGGTTCCAGACGAACGTTTGTGGAAACTGGAAGGTCTGGTAAAACCAGAACGGGTATTGCCTACCACCATCGAAATCGTAGATATTGCTGGCCTGGTAAAAGGCGCGAGTAAGGGCGAAGGACTCGGAAACCAGTTTCTGGGCAACATCCGAAACACCAATGCCATCATTCATGTGGTACGATGTTTTGAAGACCCAAACGTAATTCACGTTGACGGGAGTGTGGACCCTGTTCGCGATAAAGAAATTATTGATACTGAGTTGCAGCTAAAGGATTTGGAGTCTTTAGAAGCGCGGATTCAGAAATCACAAAAGGCAGCAAAAACGGGCGATAAGGATGCGAAAAAACAAGTCGAGGTTGTCCAAAAAGCGATTGACTATATCATGGATGGAAATTCCATACGAGATAACGATTGGGACAAGGACGAACTCGCCCTTATTGAGGAAATGCAGTTAATTACTTCAAAACCCGTGTTATATGTATGTAATGTAGACGAAGATTCTGTCGTATCCGGAAACGATCTTACCAAGCGATTTTTGGAGTCCCTAAATGACGATGATGCAGAGGTGTTGTTTATCAGTGCAGCTATAGAAGCGGATATTGCCACCATGGATCGAGAAGATCAACTGATGTTTCTCGAAGAAATGGGACTTGAAGTTAGTGGTGTTGGACGTTTGATCACATCGGCTTATAAACTGCTAAACTTTGCTACGTACTTTACCGCTGGTGAAAAAGAAGTTCGCGCATGGACGATCACCATTGGTATGAAAGCGCCTCAAGCAGCTGGTGTAATCCATACCGACTTTGAAAAAGGTTTTATTCGTGCAGAGGTAATGAGCTACGACGATTTCGTTGAACTGGGTTCAGAAGCTGCATGCAGGGAAGTTGGAAAACTTCGTGTAGAAGGCAAAGAATATCTCGTTAAAGACGGTGATATCATGCACTTCCGATTTAACGTATAAGTGGGTTTTACTCAACGACCACTTTCTAACATAACCATTAATCAGGTTGTACATCTCTGATTTGAATACCATGAGGCAACCTGTGTGGGCGTGCAATCACCTACTTCTTAACTGATCTCTTACTTCCATTAAGGCAAAACCCAGCAGATTCTGACCCTGCCAAAGCGTTGGCTGATGTACAGCGGAATCATCTTTGGAAAGACCTATTCCCAAAACAGTATCTACAGGGCTGGCTTCCACCAGAAACCGGTTTTGGGTATTCAACCGATATTCCATTAGAAATTGGTTTTGAGAAAATTGATGGAAATTACCGGTAACAACAATATCAAACTTCGCTTTATCCCAAGTCGCCTGGTTAAAACCATCGACTTCTCTACCCAGACTTTTTGCCTCTCCGGGTGTCGTACATTTCACAACCTTTTGATACGTTGTTAAATCATCGAACAACACCGCTTTTTGAGCCATCATCCAATGTTCCGTTGTTTTGTATTCGACTTTCTGAACTGTAAATTGAGCTGGATACCATTGACTTAAACACGATTGACCTATGGTCTCTCCGTTTTGATGATGCCCTCAAAAGAATAGGTATTTATGTTTAACATCACGATCTAAATCGTTCAGTAGGTTGACTAGATTATATTTCATGGCCTTTCAAATCTTCAACATCAAACACTTCAACATTAACTACTTCAATCATTCAACCTTCAACCCTTCAATCCTTCAATCCTTCAGTATTCAACCCTTCAATCATTCAACCTTCAATCCCTCAATCATTCAACATTAAAAATTAAACATTAAACATTCACCCCTTCAACCCTTCAATCCTTCCCCCCTTCAATCCTTCAACCCTTATTTCTTCCCTAAGTTTTGATACAGGCTTTCTAAATCTCGGTCAAACAGATACAAACCTGCTTTGTCTTCGCCAATCATGTTTAACTTATCATTGATTGTACGAGCCAATGCTTCTTCTTCAATTTGTTCGGAGACGTACCACTGCATAAAGTTATGAGTTGTGTAATCTTTTTCGTTCAAACACACATCAACCACATTGTTTATGCTTTTAGTAACCATTACCTCATGAGCGAGTAACTCCTCAAAAATGGACTTGATGGAACTAAAACTAACCGGTGGTGCTTCCAGTTGTGGAATAATGGCAATTCCTCCCCTTTCATTGACAAATTTTACCAATTTGAGCATGTGCGTTCGCTCTTCATCGCTATGGGTATACAAAAAGATTGAAGTTCCATTGAATCCCTGAGTTTCTGCCCACGAAGCCATGGCCAGGTAGAATTGTGAACTCTGTGCTTCAAGTTTTATTTGATTGTTTAACGCGTTTTCTACATTCTTGGAAATCATAACCTTGGGGTTTAATTGATACTCTAATCTGTCTTCTTCAAAATTAAGCCTAATGAAGAAAATAACGTATCTAAATTGCCGCCTCTTTCTTTTTTTTATGCTGTTGGATACAAATTTTCAAATTTGATTGTTTGTTTTATTTTTACGACTCAAAAAATAGACCCGATGACCCACGAAGAAAGACTCCTCTCCTGCAAAGTTTGCAGCAATCGACAATTTGACCCAAACCGAGGCGTTATTTGTGGCTTAACCATGAACTATCCAACATTTGAAGGGGATTGTTCAAGTTTTGATTCGGGATCGAGTCAAATTGCCCCTGGAAGCTCATATAGAAAGGCGAGCCATACAACTAATCATATGGAGCCTGTTTCAGCAGGAACACGGTTTGCGCACTTTATAATTGATTCAATACCAATCTTTATTTTAGGTTCACTAATCGCATTGTACAGTCTTTATACGGGTTTTGCTCAGGATTTTTTTCAGTCAGATTCGAGATTGCTTGATTACATTTACGGTGCAATTGTGTCTCTTATCTACTATCTGTTTGTAGAAGCAACCACAGGTCGTACGCTGGGTAAATTAATAACCAGAACCATAGTGGTCAATGAAGATGGGACCAAACCCAGCAAGGCAACGTTAATCAAACGAAGCTTTTGTCGGTTGATTCCGTTTAACCACTTTTCCTTTTTGGGAGAAGGTATTGGATGGCACGATACCATATCGGGGACTCGTGTAGTCCGAAAAGATTCAATAGGTCGTACGGAGGACGAAGATGTTCTGGATCGGTTTTAATCAAGCCATATTTTTTGATGGATTACGACATTTCCCTGTACACATTTTATCACGTACACAGACGGACTTAAATGAAGCGGAGAAACGTCTAACTTAACCTGGCGATCATAAACCTGTAACACTTTGTTTACCAGCTCTTTACCCGACAAATCAAAGAGGGTAATTTCAATGGGCAACGGACTGTTGTCACTCGAATGGATGATAAAAAGGCCATCAAAATTATAGCTCATTTTTAACGTTGATTTCCCCCTTGTGTTCGCTTTAATTCCACTAAACGCTTCACCCTTACAATATCGGGTTAGCTTCACCCCTAACGCGGTAGGATCAACTGTATTATTCCCGCCAAGACTATAGATGCATTGGTCTATTCTAACCAGGTTGTGGTACGATTTAGGCTCAGCGAACCAGGGTCCCTGATGATAGCTGTCGTTGGCAATATCATAAATCAAAACACTGCTTAAATACGTACCATTTAGATAGCCCCCGCCAATATAAATTGAATCTCCTAATGCAACAGCATCGGGCGCATGTCGAGCTTTTGGCATATCAGACAGGGACGACCAGGAATCGGTGTTGTGATCATAAACATGTGCTACAGAAGTTGCTGAAATACTTCCTCCCCCGCCAAAACGATATATTTTGTCGTTGTGAACAGCAATGCCGCTGTACCAGAAGTTATTGTCAGGAAGATTGTTTTTTTGAGTCCAGGTTTTCGTTTTCGCATTATAGACATCTACGCGTTGTTTGTCCGGTTGTCCACTCAACACATACATGCTGTCGCCAAGTACCGCCGTTTTGTGAATGACCCTTGGAATAGGCACATTTGCTTCTTTGGTCCATGTATCTGTATCTGGATCGTACGAGTAGTGATCATCTAATCGGGTTCCGGAGTTTGGAAAACCACCGCCTAAATAGTGTAGTTTGCCATTAATAAATCCACCTCCAGGTTGTTGCGCCAAATAGGGAACAGATTTTAGGGTATCCCAGGTATTGGTCGAAGAGGAATATCGAAGATGGAGATTGGTAGCACCTGAAGGCCCTCCTCCTCCAACCACGTGAATGTTACCATTGTACACGTCAACTACTGGAAAAGTAAGTTTTACTGGCATGGGTTTCATCACTTTCCAGGTTTGTGCATTGCCGTTAATCGACGATGCAAAAATCAAAAATACGGCGCTAATTAGGTACTTAAAATATCTCATATTGACCAAATATAAAGAAATTGATGACGTCAATACCTCAAATCATCCACAGTAGTCGCATAATTTGTTTATAAATAAACCCTTATCAACACTTGAAAAATGGGCCTATATTCTAATTTCGAGAGTTGTTTTAATTGCTCACAAATTCTAACGTTTTGGCAGAGAAAATAGTTTATAACGAAGACAGTATTAAATCCCTCGATTGGCGCGAACATATTCGCCTTCGTCCGGGGATGTATATTGGCAAACTCGGCAACGGGTCTGCAGCAGATGATGGCATATATGTCCTATTGAAAGAGATTATTGACAACTCTATTGATGAGTTTGTGATGGGGCATGGAAACAAGATAGAAATTGAAGTTGATCATCGCGTGGTAAAAATTCGAGACTACGGTCGAGGTATTCCTCTTGGGAAAGTAATTGACTGTGTTTCAAAAATAAATACCGGTGGAAAATACGATTCCAAGGCTTTCCAAAAATCTGTTGGGTTAAATGGTGTGGGAACAAAGGCCGTAAATGCCTTGTCTCAAGATTTTACCGTACATTCATTTCGCGAAGGAAAATCCAAGCGGGCTCAGTTTCAGGTTGGTATTCTAACCAATGAGGAAGATTTAAAAACAGATGAGCCGAATGGAACACTCATAGAATTTGTGGCTGACGAGACGGTCTTCAAAAATTACAAATTCATTAATGAGTTTATCGAAAACCAACTTTGGAACTACGTTTATCTAAACGCTGGTTTAAGCATCTGGTTTAACGGCAAACGATACTTTTCTAAAAACGGTCTTCTTGATTTGCTTATCAGAAAATCGAACGAAGAGCAATTGCGTTATCCAATTATTCATTTAAAAGGCGATGATATTGAGTTGGCACTGTCTCACGACAGCCATTATGGCGAAGATTACTACAGTTTTGTAAACGGACAACACACAACCCAGGGCGGTACGCATTTAAACGCCTACAAGGAAAGCATTGTTAAAACATTAAGAGATTTTTACAAAAAACAATTCGAAACGAGTGATATACGTGCATCCATTGTAACGGCAATCAGCCTTCGGGTACAGGAACCCGTTTTCGAATCTCAGACCAAAACGAAGTTGGGCAGTGCGGATATGGGACCAAAAGGACCCAGTATTAAGGCCCATATCAACGATTTTATACGCACGGCCTTAGACAATTACCTTCACCGTAATGCAGATACAGCCGACGCCCTATTAAGACGAATTCAACTGTCTGAACGAGAGCGTAAGGATATGGCAGGGGTTCGTAAGATTGCCAAAGAACGAGCCAAAAAGGCCAATTTACACAACAAAAAACTACGCGATTGTAAGGTCCATTTTGGTGATGAGAAAAACGATAAACACAAGGAAACAACCCTATTCATTACCGAGGGTGATTCCGCAAGTGGATCCATTACCAAAAGTAGAAGCGTCGATACTCAGGCCGTTTTCAGTCTACGTGGAAAGCCTTTAAACTGTTACGGTTTAACCAAAAAAGTGGTTTACGAAAATGAGGAGTTCAACTTGTTACAACACGCGCTCAACATTGAAGAAGGCATAGAGCACCTGCGATATAACAACGTGGTTATTGCCACTGATGCCGATGTAGATGGAATGCACATACGATTGTTAATGCTGACTTTTTTCCTTCAATTTTTTCCAGATTTGGTACGCGATGGCCACGTTTATATCCTTGACACCCCATTATTTAGGGTACGAAATAAGAAAGAAACCATTTATTGCTATAGCCAGGAAGAACGTCTGGCGGCGGTTAAAAAACTTGCCAACCCTGAAATCACTCGATTTAAGGGTCTTGGTGAAATTTCACCAAATGAATTTGAAACGTTTATTGGTGAGAATATCCGTATGGATCCTATCATTTTGAATGAAGAAACATCCATTCCAAAACTCCTGGAATATTATATGGGCAAAAACACGCCTGACCGACAAGAGTTTATTATTCAAAACTTAAAAGTTGAGTTGGACGAAACAGACGATGAACTACAGGCTGCATAATGCAGATTGACACCATAAAGAACGTTGATTAGAAGATGTCAGAAGAAAACGAGATAGAAAAAGACGATAACGTAAGTGAACCGGAAGAGGTCATTCACGAACATGCACTCAAAGGCATGTACAAGGAATGGTTTCTAGACTATGCCTCTTACGTTATTTTGGAACGTGCGGTACCTAACATTGAAGACGGGTTTAAACCGGTTCAGCGACGGATTCTGCACAGCATGAAGGAGATGGATGACGGTCGCTACAACAAGGTAGCCAACATCATTGGTCATACGATGCAATACCACCCGCATGGTGATGCGTCTATTGGTGATGCAACAGTTAATCTAGGGCAAAAGGACTTATTAATTGACCCACAAGGCAACTGGGGAGACTTTAGAACCGGAGACAGCGCAGCCGCGCCGAGATATATCGAAGCACGGTTAACGAAGTTCGCTTTGGAAGTTGCGTTTAACAAACAAACGACAGACTGGCAAAAGTCGTACGATGGACGGAAAAATGAACCCGTAACACTCCCAGTCAAATTCCCCTTACTGCTTACACAGGGTGTGGAAGGTATAGCCGTTGGTCTTTCCACGAAAATTATGCCTCACAACTTCATTGAATTAATTCATGGAAGCATCGCATTGTTAAATGGGAAAACAACCCAACTTATGCCGGATTTCCCTACCGGTGGTATGGCAGACTTTTCGGATTACAACTCCGGACGTCGTGGTGGGAAAATAAAAGTTCGAGCCCGAATTCAGGAACAGGACAAAAAGACCATTCTGATTAAGGAAATTCCTTATGGACAAACTACTTCAACGGTTATTGACTCTATTATCAAAGCCAATGACAAGGGTAAAATAAAAATCAAAAAGGTCGTAGACAATACGGCTAAAGAACTTGAGATTGAGGTACATCTGGCTCCAGGAATTTCGTCGGACAAAACCATCGATGCCTTATATGCCTTTACGAATTGTGAAGTGTCCATCAGTCCAAATGCATGTGTCATTGTCGACAACAAACCGCTATTCCTATCCGTCGATGAAATATTAAGGATCAATACCGAAAATACACGAGATCTTCTTCGGCAGGAATTAGAGATTAGACGCAAGGAACTGGAGGAAAAGTGGCATTTCAGTTCATTGGAAAAAATATTTATTGAAGAACGTATCTATCGCGATATTGAGGAAGAAACCACCTGGAAAGGGGTTTTAAGTGCCATTGACAAGGGATTAGACCCATTCAAAAAACTTCTAAAACGTGATGTTACGGAAGAAGATATTGTTCGATTGACTGAAATTAAGATCAAGCGGATCAGTAAGTTTGATGCGTTTAAGGCCGATGAGCTTTTAAAAGGTATTGAAGAAGAATTGGTAGAGGTAAACGAGTATCTGGCCAACCTTACGGAATATGCCATTACGTATTTCAAAAACCTCCTTAAAAAATACGGCAAGGGTCGGGAACGCAAAACGGAACATCGGGAATTTGGGAATATACAGGCAGCCGTGGTGGCCGTTGCAAATGAAAAGCTGTATGCCAACCTGGAAGAAGGTTTTGTGGGTACAGGTCTCAAAAAAGATCAGTACATAGCCGATTGTTCAGACATCGATAACGTCATTGTCTTTACGAAAGATGGAAACTATACGGTAAGCAAAGTTTCTGACAAGGCATTTTTTGGAAAAAACATCATTCATGTAGCAGTATGGCGCAAGGGCGACGATCGGCAAGTATATAACTGTGTATATACCGATGGTAGTTCAGGTAAAACCTTTGCAAAACGATTTAGTGTCAACTCCATTACGCGAGATAAGCCCTACAGTGTTGGAAAAAACGGAAATTCGATTGTACAATATTTTACAGCCAATCCAAATGGTGAAGCTGAAATAATTACAATCTATCTACACGGTCTGGCCAAAGCACGAAAGAAGGTATACGAGTTTGACTTTTCGACTTTGGCGATAAAAGGGCGTGGATCTCAGGGAAATACCATCAGTAAATATCGATTGCGAAAAATCGAACTAAAAGAAAAGGGCCAGTCAACCATTGGTGGTCGAGACATTTGGTATGAAGAATCTATTGGTCGTTTAAACGTTGATGGACGAGGCAAATTGCTTGGCAGTTTCCAAACCGACGATTTGATATTAGTCGTTCATAAATCTGGCGATTATCAGTTGACAACTCATGAACTGACCAATCACTATGATGCTGCGGACGTTATACTCATCGAAAAATTCAATCAAAAACGACCTATTACGGCTATTCACTTCGATGCCAAACAAAAAGAATACTACGTTAAGCGGTTTATGATTGAGACCACCACGTTATCTAAGAAATTTTACTTCATCAATGAAGGACGGAATTCTAAGTTGTTGTTTGCA
The DNA here is from genome assembly GCA_964482155.1 of uncultured Chitinophagaceae bacterium. Taxonomy (GTDB): domain Bacteria; phylum Bacteroidota; class Bacteroidia; order NS11-12g; family UBA9320; genus UBA987. The sequence continues at coordinate 16,231 of CAYZWM010000055.1, forward strand.
TCGACTCGAAGAACACCAACCATAGATCTATTTACCAAAAACGATAAGAAGGAAAAAGAAACGACCCGAATGGTGTTGAGTGACTTTATCGATATCAAGGGGTGGAAATCGACAGGTAATAAATTGACCTACGGCACCTTTGTGAAGTATACTGAAATTGAAGTCGAAGAAGATGACGATGAGGACGAAGAAGTTGTAGAAGTCATTCAGGATGAGTTTATTGTCAAAGTTTTGCCTATTGATAATTCACCTATCGACTCTAATACCTCTGAAATAAAGAAAACAGAAAACCCAGAGTTCACAGACCATCCAACAGAGGAAAAACCCAAACCGAAGTTTAAACCCAGGGTAAAGAAGGATGATTCCGACAAGGATGATGATGACGAGGGTCAAAAATTCACTTCAGGAGACCAAATTAATTTATTATAAATGTCTGATAACAAGATTGTTCCAATATCAATTCCGGGTATACACCAGGCTTTTTGGCCGTATTTCGTCAAAAGTACTGGAGGTAAGAAAATAAAAGTGTTGGACTGTGGTGCAGGCCATGGCGCGTTTACCAAAGAATTATATGAAAACGGGTACGATGTCTCTGCATGTGACCTTTTTCCAGAGATTTTTTACTACGACAAATTGGAGTGTAAAAAAGCAGATGTAACGGTCTCGTTGCCTTTTGAAGATGACCAATTCGATGCCATAGTAGCCATGGAAATAATGGAACACATTCAGGATCATGAAGTGTTTTTTGCCGAGTCGAATCGAATATTAAAAAAAGATGGTGCGGTATATATCTCTACACCAAACGTCTTGAGTTTAAAATCGAGAATCCGGTATTTTTTTACAGGCTTCTTTTACAGCTTTAAACCGTTGGAAATTGAGAACTACGACGGGCTTCAGCATGTGGCTTCTTTGACCCTGGACCAATATGATTATCTAGCGGTAAAGAAGGGATTTAAACGTGCAGAATATGCCTTTGACAAACGGCAAACCACGTCGATGCTTCTTATGGTCCTCTACCCTGTTTTATGGTTGATGTCAAAAATCAAAAAAACGGGCAGCTTTCACAATCAACTGGATTTACTTACTGGGCGTATCATTTTTTTACGATATGTTAAAAAATGACCCTCTAAAAGTCAACGTGACGTGGGTTATTGGGAATAAAGAAGCGTTTGAAAAGGTATACGTTTTTTGCTCTGGTCATATAAAGTTGACCTAACAATCCTCTCTGAATACAATACATTTGTTTTATGAATCGAATTGTCACCTTAACCATCTTATTATTAACCCTATTTACGGCTCAAGCTCAAGACACCTGGAGTTCGAATATTGCCCAAATCGTTTACGACAACTGCTCTTCGTGTCACAATCCACAAGGTATTGCTCCGTTTTCACTATTGACGTATACGGATGCTTTGGCTGGAGCTGGAGGTATTAAAAGCTCAGTCGCCAGTCGCCAGATGCCGCCATGGATTGCGGACAAAAATTACAAAACCTATGCGCACCAACGGGTATTAACCGATGCCGAAATAACGGCAATTACAGATTGGGTTGATAACGGTAGCCAAGAGGGTGATGCCTCAAAAACACCGCCTCCACCTGTTTACAGCACCAAAGGGTTTATTCCACAAAGACCGGATTTAGAACTGAAACTACCCGTTTATACGAGTAAGGCCACCTCTACAAACGACGACTACGTATGTTTTTCCATGCCATCCAATTTGACGTCAGATAAGAGAATACGAGGCTTTGAGGTTATTCCAGGCAACCACACCATTGTGCATCATGCGTTGGTCTATTTAGACGCAACCGGTACCTACAAAACTGATACATCAGGTGGTGTTTGTACAGGCCCAACTCAGGGTTTAATCGGAGGTTATGTACCTGGCTCCCCTCCTACTGTTTTTCCTACAAACGGCTCGGACTTTAATCTGGGGTTTGAAATAAAAGCAGGATCAAACGTTGTTTTAGCGATGCATTACCCTGAAGGGTCATTTGGAAAAGTAGACAGTACGATAATTCGCTTTTGGTTCTATGACGATAACGTGTCGATTCGAAAGTTAACGACTCGGTCTATCATAGAGAACTGGGACTTTAATCTTCCCGCCAATCAAATCACCGAGGTTAGCAACTCTGCCAATATTGGAGTTACGGATTACTCGGTATTGAGTGTGTTCCCTCATATGCATCTGCTCGGAAGTAGTATTAAATCTTATGCCTTAACACCCACCAAGGATACGTTGCGTTTTGTTGACATTCCACATTGGGATTTTGAATGGCAGGAGTTTCTTTTCTTCGAAAAACCAATAAAAGTACCTGCTGGCAGCACATTATTCGGTTCTGGTATCTATGATAATACCAGCAACAATGTACACAACCCGAATAATCCACCCAAAATGGTTTTCCCAGGCTTAAACACTTCCGACGAAATGTTTTTGATATACTTTCACTACCTGCCTTATGTGTCTGGTGATGAACATAGAGATATTGACAAATTAACGACCTTATCTACTCGGTCTTTGGGTTATACATCTTTAAACATTGGTGTCTATCCAAATCCGGCGTCAAGTGTGGTTCATTTTAACCTACCCGACGAAAAGGCTTCCAGCGCACATATTCGAATTTATGATGTAAACGGGTTGATGGTTGGCGAGGTAATTAACCACAGCCTGGTTAAACGAAGCAATCATTCTATGGAATGGCAAATTCCGGAGACGGTTGCTTCTGGATTATACTTCTATTCGATCAATATGGACGGTAAGTACGGAACGGGCTCATTTTTAGTGGATTAAGTGATGATTGAATCTTCATATCACTCCAATGGTCAACGCGGAACGTGATGTTATAAAATGATTGAACCCATGAATTTGAAACCGAGAATTGAAGTTCATAGTGAAATCAAACTCGTAGGCAAAAGGATTGTGATGACTTTCGCTCATAATCGTACAGGAG